>JAHEKK010000146.1 GCA_024638395.1 Gemmatimonadota bacterium
GATCTTCCCCGCGATCATCCTGTCGGGGTTTCTGTATCCCGTCGAGACGATGCCCACCTTCTTCGAGTGGATGGCGGACCTCAATCCCCTCCGCTATTTCATCCGCATCGTGCGGGCCATTTTTCTCAAGGGATCCGGCCCGTCGGAGCTCGCCCTGGAGCTCGGCGTCCTGGGCGTCATGGCCGTAGTCGCCCTCCGCGTCGGAGTGTACCGATTCAAGCGGCTGATCGGGTGACGTTCCTTCCGGGGAGCGCCGGGTTCCGTCAGAACGGGCTCCCGATCCGCAGGTAGAAGACCGGATCGGAAAGGACGCGGAGCGGATACCCGACCCCGAACCTCATGTTGAGATTCCCGGCATAGAAGGGCTGAAGGATCACCGACATCTCGGCTCCCACGCTCGCCAGGGCTTCCTGCCGGGGATTCTCGAACCCGGCCACCCCCAACTCGGGGCCCCATGCATTGCCGGCGTCAAAGAAGACCGCGCCGTGGACCCGGTCGAAGTGGAGGGGCAACGGTCCCAGTCCCCGGTCCACGAGAGCGACGGGGAACCGGTATTCGGCCGAGCCGGACCAAGCGATGCGGCCGAAACGGGAGGGCTCCGGATAGCCGCGAATCGGAAAGAGCAGCGGCGACCCTCCGAACAGCCCGAGGCCGGTCACCCCTTCGCTGATGCCTTCTGCACCCCCGATCTCGTAGTGGAAGGCGTCCGCCCCCGGACCGAACCCGATGCCACCCGAGATCCGGAGGGCCAGCACGTGGTTGGAGAACCCGGGGCCGTCTATGGCCTTGAAGGCCCCGGCCTCGCCGGTGATCTCTTCAAAGCCACGGTCCTGCCCGAGCATGCCCCGAAGGCTCGAGTCCAGGTCCGTCTCCCGGCGGATCCGCCCCCGAACGACTCCGAAGACCCCGTCCTCGGCGGAGATGGAGAAGGCACGCACCTGGGTGTTGGATGCGAACAATGTCGCCTGTCCCTCGGCAAGGGTCCGCCTGGGCCGGGGATTGGACAGCGTCGGCCCTTCGCTCCCGTCCAGCCCCTGGAGCACCAGGCGCTCGCGAATGAGTCCGCCCGAGAGCGTCAGAGACGATGCGTTCCTGAAGCGCCTCCGCACGAAGCTCGCCGACAGGAGGGCACGGCGCTCCCGTTCCAGCAGGAAGAATTCCTGCACCGAACTGTCGGCGAGCTGCACGTTGAACGAGGCCGGAAACGCATCCCAGGACTGACTCACCGACATCCCCAGCGTGGGATTGCCCAGCCCTCCGTACCCGTAGCCGAATCCGCCGGAAAAGCGGCGGTTGCCGTCCAGGGAGAGGAGCGCCGCGAGGGAGAAGGAATGCCGCCCGACCAGATCCGCCCCGGCCAGCGTGATCCCGAGGCGGGGGTCGATCACATTCTGGGACGCCCCGGACGCCGTGAGGGCCGTCTCGGCCGCGATGACCAGGGGCGACCAATAGTGGGGACGGAGCGTCGGCCACGCGGAATATTCCCTTGCCGCTCCGAGATTGGGCGCACCGGCCGTGTAGTCCGGTCCCCGGTCCTGGAAACGGGGGTGCGGGGGCCCTGCGTCGAACCACTCGGTGGGACGGAATGGGATCCGCTCCACGTACCAGCCGTCGGCGTGATAGGAAGAGAAGTAGATCCACCGTCCCTCCCGATCTACGGAGGGGTGCGCCGCCCCTCCTACGAGATTGGTGACCTGTCGGGCTTCGGGCAGCTCCCGTCTTCCTGAGACGTCCGCGGCATAGAGGTTGGGAATCCCACTCCGATCCGACGCCCAGACGAGGGTTCGGCCGTCGGGTGTCCAGGTCGGATTCGTGTCCAGGGCCCGGTCGCGGGTGACCGACACCACCCGTCGGGAGGGGACGTCGATCACCACCACGTCCATGAACGCGCCTTCCTCCCAGCGCACGGCGGCGACGCGATTCCCCGAGGGGGCCCAGCGCGGGTAGGCCCAGTGGAGGGTGGACGTCCCTTCCACGAAGGGGCTCACCGAGCCCGACTCCGGATCGACCATCACCAGGCTCGTCGTTCCCCCGCCCTCCTGAACGGCCACGATCCCCCCGTCGGGTGCCACGTCGGCGTAGCTCAGTCGCGCTCCCTCGGTCAGCCGGACCACGGTCCCGTCGGGCCCGGCACGATAGAGGTCGCTTTGAATGCGGTAGCGATCCGTGAAGTCGAGCTGAGGGAAGACCAGGTCCCCGTCGGGCGTCCACGCAAGGGTGCCGACGTCGTTGAGTCGCAGAAAGTCCCGAGAATTGCGGCCGTCAGGATCGGAGAGCCGGATCTGGGTTCGCTCGACCCCGTCGGAGCGAGCGTAGGCAAGGGTGGATCCGTCGGGCGATACCAGGGGCTGTTGGGCCAGCCTGCCCGCCCCGCCCACCCGTTCACCCTCGGTCAGGGGCGCCCGGGCCTCGGCAGCCGCCTTCTCGTCCAAGGCGTCTCGGGTGATGCGCTCCCGCCAAGCGTCCCAATCGTGCTTCACACTGCCCTGGAACGCGTCGTACGCGGCAGCGTTCAAGCGGAAGGGAATCCACTGACCCGCCAACGCCTGGGCGAAGCCCGCGACCGCTTCCTCTCCGTACCGCTCCGAGACATGCTGGAGGAAGGAGGATCCGAACACGTAGGGCCGGTTGCCGTGGGGCCACCTGGGCGTGGAGCCCGATACCTGATCCACGGGACCGAGTACGCCTTCCAGGGCCGCCGTCCTCAACACCATGTCGTGCCAGGTCCCGCGGACCCTGCCGGCCCCGGTGAGTTGGGACTCGTAGTATGTGGCGAGCCCTTCAACGAACCAGGTCGGCGTCGACGCCGAAGGGAATACGGGCCAGGCGCCGGGGAGCCGGCCGAAGATTCCACGCAGGACCGTACCCAGCGTGCCCTTGAGCTCCAGGTGGAACGTGTGAACGAGCTCGTGGGTGATGACCAACTCCAGCCAGTCATCGAAATGGGAGATGTTGCTCCCGTCGAGTGGCGGGCTGACGAAGATGGTGATCCGGTTGAACGGGAACGGGGTGGCGAAGCCGTTGGCCACATCCGCGTGGTCGGTGAGGAGAAGCTGTACCCGGTCGTCAGGCCCTACCACGAAGCGCCGGCTCAGTAGATCCCAGGCCCTCTCCGCGCTGGCAGCGGCACGCTCCACCACGGGACCGCTCAGGCGCTCCGGGTAGGTGATGACAAAGTGGTCCGTGTCGGCCTGTCGCCAGTCCTCTCCCGGAGGGACCTGGGCCGAAGCCGTATTCACCATCAGGACCGCGAGCCACACGCACAGGCCCCACGCACGCCAACTACGCCCAAGGCTCATGCGGGACCTGGCCTCGTGCAGGGTTCTGCCCGGAGGCCGTCACCGGCCATCCCATCTACGATCATCATGTCAGGAAGCAGGGCGTCTCGGCTCCAGGATGGGAACTCTCATGGACCTCAGCCTCTCGGGATCCGGCGGCACCGTGGATTGGGGGTGACGGCAATCGCCGATGGTGGCCTCCGCACCCGTCGAGTCGGTGGGCTCTCCACTTTCGACAACCGCCTCGGTTTCGCCACCACCGTCCGGCCCACGGATGGCAAGAATGTACGTCGGTTGCCCTGACACTCCACCGACGGCGGCGGTGGTACAGAACCGCTCAGGGTGTCGGGCCAGGACGGGATCCACATAAGCCGTGGTGGCACGGTCCCAGCTGTCGCGAATCAGGTAGGATACGCCGAGCGAATCGGCCTGGTTGAGGAGGGAGATGCCGTCGGTGGTGAAGGGGTACGTGACCGACTGGAGGCCGCTCAGCAGGTAGAATAGACGCGGCTTCCTGGACGTCACGACGGCGTCAGCCTCCAGGTGTTCCCCCGCCCAATGGGCGGTGGCCGCGAAGTCGCGGACATTCTGACCGTAGCAACCCCACGGTCCCACGAGGGCCACCCTTTGTCTGCACAGACGCGCCGGACCGACGTCGCCGAACCAGGAAACCCCCATGACGGCAGCGAGCACAGCCGTGGCGCCTGCGAGAAACCACCGCTCCCGCCCCTCGAGGAACGTGTCCACGAGCACGGCGAGGCCTTCTCCGGCATAGACGAGAGCCAGCGGGAAGAGGGGGAGGGCGAATCGGTCCCCCGACCACACCGCGGGCCAGACCAGAATGAGCGCCGAGTAGATCAAGGCGAACCACTCCGCCACACCGGCGTGGACCCGCATTCGGCGAGCCCAGCCGAAGAGGGCCAGCACGCCGAGCAGCAAGCCGAGCACCGTTGCGCTTCCTCCGCCCAGGCCCGTCAAGCCCTGGGGGACGTACTCGGTCACATACTGCCAGAAGTTGTCGAGGATGCGCAGCAGCAGTCCCCCGAAGCCGATGCGACCCAGGTCCGGCGCGTAGGGATTCACCATCCAGAACTCGGAGACGTAGTCGTGCCCGGTTTGCGCGTCCCGCAACCACCAGAGAAACGCGGGGACCGCGAACAGCAGACCGAATACACCCAGCGGCTTGATCCGCCTCCGCCGGGCCAACCACACAGCCACCGCCAGGACCAGTGGGAGCCCAGCGGAACGGGTGAAGTACGCCGCCACAACCATCGCCATGCCGGCCCAGATCCGCCGGGACGAGACCAGTTGGCGCTCCCAGGTTTCGGGATCGGCCCTCGGGTCCAACCTCGGGCTGATCAGCCAGAATGCCCCCAGGGTAAGGGCCAGGAACATGGGATCCGACAGGATCCAGTGGGATGCGGACAAGACGGCAGTCGAGGCGCCGAACAGGGACGCCACGCCTGCCGCGAAGGCGACGGAATGAACCCGCCTCAGCCACAGGTAACAGAAACCCGTGGCTGCCGCCGTGAAGGCCAGCGAGATGAGCTTGAACACGGTAAACGTGCGAACGCCCAGGGCCATCGCGATGGCGAGCACGACCGGGTAGCCCGGCGGATACTTGGTATGGGGGGGCGAGCCCGGGTTCCACAGTTCCAGATACCTCCCCTCTTCGACGAGGGAGGAGGCCAGGGTCAGGTAGGCCGCATTGTCTCCACCGGTGTGGACCGCCGTGAGGAAGGTGGAAAGACCCAGGACCAGATGGAGCCCCATGACGGCGGCGACGGGCCACAGCCCCACCCAGCGCCCCCTGAGGACGGGTCGCTTCTCCGTCGGTTCACCCATGCGCAAACGTGCCCCCGGGAGTCAGGCTCCCCAGAACGACGGCTTCATCGGCGCCCGTCGCCGCCGGCAGGTTGCTCGGGATACCGCGGCTGTACGCCCACGCGAGGATCGCGAACGCCACGGCTTCTTTGACGTCCGGGTCGAAGCCCAGCACGTCGGCACCGGGCACGAACGGAACGCCCGGAAGCCGCGCCCGCAACCGCTCCATGAGGACCAGATTCCTCGCCCCGCCTCCCGTGACCACCACTTCGCCGAAGGGCCGGGGAGCGATCCAGCGGTGGTAGCCCTCTGCGATGGAGGCGGCGGTGAACTCGATCAGGGTCGCGATGAGATCCGCCCATCCCCGGTCCACGTCGGGCAGGATGCCCCGCTCCCGGGCGAGCGTCTCCACGACCTGCGTCCCATAGCGTTCCCGACCCGTGGATTTGGGTGGGGGGAGCCTGAGATATGGATCGTCCATGAGCCGGCCCAAGAGCGCTTCGTCCACCGTCCCCTGTGCGGCGAGGACGCCCCCGCCATCGAACGAGCTGCGCCCGCCCGACATCAGAACCACCGCGGCGTCGATCAGCGCATTCCCGGGTCCCGAGTCGAAGGCGATCGGGTCCTCTTCGCTTTCCTCCGGTGGGACCCAGGTCATGTTGGCCATGCCGCCGATGTTCTGCATGCACCGAGGACCGTCGTCCCGCCGGAACAACAGGCAGTCTACCCAGGGAACCAGGGGGGCGCCGTGCCCACCCACGGCCATGTCTCTGGCCCGGAAGTCACTCACGACGTCGATCCCCGTGCGCTGGGCCACCGTGGCAGGGTCGCCGAGCTGCAAGGTCGAGCCCCTGTGTCCTTCCGAAGCGTCGGGCGGAACGTGCCAGACCGTTTGGCCGTGACTACCGAGGAGACGGACGGACGAGGAGGCGACGTGTCGACGGGCCAGGAAGTCCAGCACCGCCGCTGCAATCCACTCACCAAGGTCGGCGTGGAGCCGGCACAGGACCGCCGCGGAGCCGTGAGCGATAGCTTCGTGAATCCGCGCGCGCTGGTCGTCCCGATAGGGCACGCTGCCGTGGGCGAGAAGCCGCCAAGAGAAATCGGCCACGTGGCTGCCCTGGATCTCCACGAGCGCCAGGTCCAGTCCGTCCAGGGAGGTGCCCGACATGACGCCGACCACCCTCATGACGGCCGCTTCCCGCCCGGTGAGCCCGAAGGGACCGGATCGGCCGGAGGCCGTTGGCCCGTCAGTTCGCTGATCCGTCCGCCGACCCGGTCCAGGGCCTTCAACGCATCGGTCCGCGTGAGGCCCGTGCGCCCCATGACGATGGCGGTCTTCACGTGGCCCTCCGACTTCTCCAGCAGGCCACGAGCCTCATCCCGGGGGATCTCCAGGGTCGTCATGAGGATCCGCTCGCCTCGGTCCTGGAGCTTCTGGCAGGTGACCTGGAGGTCCACCATGAGGTTCCCGTCCACCTTCCCCATGAGGATCATGGCGGTGGTGGTGATGGTATTGAGTACGAGCTTGGTGGCCGTGCCTGCCTTCATCCGCGTGGAACCCGTGATCACCTCGGGACCGACGAGGGGAGCGATCACCACGTCATGGGTGCGAAGCAGAGCCTCCGACGGCGGTGTGCACAGAAGGAATCCCGTGCGTGCGCCCAGGTCACGAGCGCGTCCCAGCGCTCCATGGACAAAAGGCGTGGTGCCGGAGGTCGCGATCCCGAGGACGAAGTCGCTTCCAGAGACCCCACGTTCGTCCATGGCGCCCGCTCCGTCCTCCGGGTGATCCTCTGCTCCCTCCTGAGCCCGCACCAGAGCCTCATAGCCGCCTGCGATGACCCCCTGCACCATCGATGGATCCGTACCGTATGTGGGGGGCATCTCCGCCGCATCAAGGACGCCCAGCCGGCCGGACGTTCCCGCGCCGACATAGAACAGCCGCCCGCCGCTCCTGAAGGTGTCGACGACGAGCTCGACGGCCCTCGCGATGTGCAGGGATTCCCGCGCCACGGCCCCTGCAACCCCCTGATCCTCGCGGTTGATCAGGGCCACGATCTCTTCGGGAAGCATCCGGTCGACGGTCGACGACCGGGGATTCCGCTGCTCTGTAAGTCGTTCGTCCAGCATAGCATCCCGAGGATGGATTGGAGTCGTCACCAAAGCTATCCCTTCGGCCCGCAAAGCCACACCAGAAGAGCGTGGCCCGCCGGTGCCCGACATGCCCGAAGGGTCTCGGTTGATCAGAGGGACCGCTCTCGAACATCTTGCGAGGGGTCGGTGTCTCCCAATTACATGCCTGGGTGGGCCGCCGGCTCGCCGCACCGTCCTCCATCAACCACCGCCACGATCCC
>JAHEKK010000147.1 GCA_024638395.1 Gemmatimonadota bacterium
GTTGGCCTTCATCTACCTCGCTGTCCGGCCGGACATGGGTCAGGCACCAGCGTCGGAAGACGCGGGGCGAAAGAACTGGCGGGCGCGCCTCTCCGGAGGATGGCTGGGTCAGGCCGAGGAAGAGGACCGGAGCTACCACCGGATGACCGCCATCGCCCCGGCCCTGGTCCTCACCTACGCCATCGTGATGACGGTCTTTTCCTTTGACTGGGCCATGTCCCTCGAGCCCCACTGGTTCTCCACCCTGTTCGGAGGGTGGTTCTTCATGGGAGCCTTCTGGGGGGGCCTGGCGACGACCGCCGTGACTGCGATCTGGCTCAAGGGGAAGGACCCCTTCATCGACGAGCACGTGGGTACCCAGCAGCTCTGGGACCTGGGCAAGCTGACCTTCGCTTTCACGGTATTCTGGACCTACCTCTTCTGGTCCCAGTACCTCCCTATCTGGTACGGCAAGCTGCCCTGGGAGCAGGCGTGGATCATCCGCCGGACCGACGAGCCGTTTGCGGCCCTCTCGGTTCTGGTCCTGGTCCTCTGCTTCGTGGTGCCCTTCGCCGGCCTGATCGGCGCTCGGCCGAAGAAGTCACCGGCGATCTTCAGGACCCTTGCCACCGTGATCCTGGTGGGTCTCTGGCTGTGGCACTACATGCTCATCTTCCCGTCGCTACATCATGAGGGCGATCCTGCCTTCTCCGTCTGGACGCCGCTGATCGGCCTGATGTTCCTGGGCCTCTTCATGATGAGTGTGCGATGGTTCCTGAGTACGTTCCCGGTCATCCAGGTGTGGCAGCCCCAGGTGGATCCCGAGCCCCTGGAGGCTGAAATGCCCCGGGCAGTGGCCAGCTAGGGAAGCTCTGGACAAGTCTGTCGGGTCTCGTTGAGAGCGCCACGGCTCCAGATGCTAAGCCTCCGGGGCGAAGGCATAGCCGTAGCTACGGCGAGATCCGGCAACGACGGAAATGGGGCCGTGCCGCCCCAACCCATCAGGCACAGGGGGGTTACGCGGTTGATCGGGCGTCACTCCTCTTCGCCGTAGCTACGGCTACGACTCGTCGTCGATCCTCCGCTGAACACGCGCAAGCCCCCTGCGCGAGACTCACCAGACTTGCCCAGCGCTTCCCTAAGGAAGCTCCGAGGAACGACGGAGGACTGGGCCCCGGCGGCAGACCTCGAGGCCTAGGGAGTGGAGACCTGTCCCCGCCGTCGGGCCTTGGCCTGGTAGAGTTGCCTATCGGCGATGCGCACGAGGTCGTCCGGCACGTCCATGACCGCCGGATCGTAGACCGCGATGCCATAGCTGAGCGTCAGGCTGAACGCCGCGAGTTGGGGGTGGCTCGCCACCAGGGAGCAGACCCGCTCGGCGTATAGTTTGGCGCCTGCATAGGACGATTCCGAGAGGACGGAGATGAACTCGTCGCCCCCGAACCGTGCGACCAGGTTCATGGCCCTGCCCAGCGTGGAGAGGGTCTGTGCCATGAGGCGAAGGGCCCGGTCGCCCTCCAGGTGACCCCTGGTATCGTTGAGTTCTTTGAATCCGTCGACGTCGAAGATGACGACGGCCAGCCGGCGTCCCCTGACCGCCGCAGCGGTTTCCTTTGCAAGATGGATCCGGAGATGGCGCCGGTTGGGAAGGCCTGTGAGGGGGTCCGTCAGCGACAGTGTCTCCAGGCGGGCGTGGAGTTCGGCGTTTTCCATCGCCACTGAGGCCTGGGCGGCCAGACGGGTGAGCAACTGAACCGCCGGGAGGCTGTATTCCTTCGTCTTTAGACTACTGGCGGCCAGGAACCCCGTGGTCCGGTCTCCCGCCGTCATGGGAACGGCCACCAGGGACCCGTCCAGTAGGTGGCGGCGCAGCGGTTCGGAAATCGCGTCGTCCCGACGGACGTCATCAACCACGACCGCGTCGCCAGCCCGCAGCCGGCCCAGGAGCTCATCTCCGATCTCGAAGGTGCCGAGCGTCGGGTAGGCCTGCTCTCCTGCAGAAGCGCCACACGTCGCCAATCGACCGTCCAGTCGGAACAGGTGGGCGCCATCAGCGTTGAGGAGCGCCAGGGCTGCGTCGGTGACCAGGGTCATGATCTGGCCCACTTCCAGTGACCCTGACAGGCGGCGGCCGATTTCCTCGATGTGCTCTGCTTCGGTTCTCCGACGCTCCAGTTCCGCGACCTGATCCGAATTCTCCATCGCCACACCTACGATGTCGGCGATGGCCTGGAGGAGTTGGAGATCCGACTCGTCATAGGCCCCGGCACGGTAGCTCTGGGCGCTGATTGCGCCTGCGACGGTGCCCTCCAGGCGGATGGGTGTCGTGATGGCCGACTGCGTGGCCTCCGATTCCTGCTGGCCCAGGGTGAGGATGGACCGCCCCTCGACGTTTTCGGATACGATGGCCGGCTCGCCGGTTCGCAGTACCGCGCTGGCCGTGCCCCGATAGGTCACGGCCGACGTGCGCTCCTGTCCCTGGTCCGCATAGAACACGACTCGTGCAAGGTCGCGCTCGGGGTTGTAGCGGGAGATGTAGAAGCCGTCGGTTTCCAACACGCGCGCCGTCTCGCGGTACGCGGCGCGACAGAGCTCGTCGAGACTTCGCGTCGACGCCAGTACCCGAGTGGTCTCAAGCAGCACGGCATAGCGGTCTGCAAGTGTGCTGGGACGCTTCTGACGGCTCATGGTGGGCACGGCTTAGAAGGGCGCCGAGGAAAGGGAGTACGCCTCGTTGCCGTGCCGTCGTAACCCGAAGGGCGCAGTGGGGTTACGGGGTTGTTCCATCGTCTCTCCTCCACGCCGTAGCTCTGCTACGTCTCGTCGTCGTTCCGTGCCTGAACAGGCGTAAGCCCCATGCGCGGTGCACTCCCGTTCTTCAGCACCCTTCTAGGATCGGCCCGTATCCCCACGATCTGGAGGCCTGTCCCGGGCACGTGCGAGGTCGTCCTGGAGCCGTCTTGTGACGTTGCGCATCTCGTATCCCACGGACCGCAGAAGGCGGGCCTCGTGACCGTCCAGCTCCGACCGGGAAAGAGCCGTCCGGAGGGTCCTCATGACGCTTTCCGACTTCCGGGACTTGAAGAAGTCGATGTAGTCGAGCCCGGACTCCAACGCCCCATACATCTCTTCCAGCTCGGCCCCCGTCGCGGGGCCCACGGAGCGCTTGCCGGTGGGAAAGGGAGGTTGGTCCCGTCCCGAAGCCACCAGGATCTCGTACGCGATGACCAGGAAGGCCTGCGCCAGGTTGAGAGACGAATACTCCTCCGTAGTCGGGACGACGGCCACGTCCTGACAACGGTCCAGCGCCTCGTTGCTGAGGCCACGGTCCTCCCGGCCGAACACGATGGCCGCGGGGCCGTCCAGCGCACGATCCAGAATTCGCTCTGCCAGGGCCCGGGGGTGGCCGTAGTTCCGTTGGGCTGTTCTGGCCCTGGCAGACGTCCCCATCACGTAGACGGTGTCGGCCAGGGCCTCCTCCAGAGAGTCGACGATCGAGATTCGATCGACGATGTGATCGGTGCGATGGGCGATTCCGGTGATCCGGTGGCCGTCGAACTCGGCCGGCCCGACCAGCGTCAGGCGTTCGAGTCCCATGTTGGCCATGCCCCGCACCACACCGGCGATGTTGACCAGATTCTGGGGCTCGTGCAGCACGACCAGAACGTTGCGTCTCGGGTCAAAGGGCTCGCCACTCGATTCGAGAGAAGACAAGGGGTCGGATCCGGCGTCAGGAAAGAGAGGGCACGTCGTGAGGTTGTGAGAGGCCGGCCGTCGCGGCCAGACCCAGGACGACCAGCCCGGCCGCCACCACATAGGGCAGGGGGACACCGACGTCAAACAAGCCTCCCGCCACGGTGGGTCCCAGGATCCGGGCCGACGATCCGACGCTCTGCCCCAATCCGAGAGCTGCGCCCTGCCTCTCCGGGTCCGCGGTTCGAGAGAGCAGTCCGAGCACGCTGGGAATGGCACCGCCATACCCGATTCCCAGGAGCACCAGGCCCCAGAGAAGACCGGTCTGGGTGACGGACAGGCCCACCAGCAGGAGTCCAATCGCGAAAGGAACCGTGCTGGCCCGGAGTAGTGCCCGCTCCCCGAACCGGGGTACCAGTCGCCGGACGAGCATTCCCTGCATGATCACGGAAACGAGGCCGAGGAGGGCAAACAGGTATCCGGCCTGTTGTGCCTGCATCGAGAAGCGTGCGTCGGCCAGAAGTGAAAGCGTGGGTTGGAGAGTGGAGAAGGCCATGGTCAGGAACAGATAGACCCCCAGTACACGTCGGATCTGGGTCGAGTCGGCTGCCTGTCTCAAAGCCGCGGGGAGGTCGAAGCGTGGCGTAGGTGCGGCCCCTCTGGCGTGATGGCGGGACTCCGGCAGAGCCGCCGCCGCCACGACGGCGTTCACGAGGCAGATGCCCGCCGCGGTGAAGCCCGCCGCCGCGTACGAGATGGTCGACAGGATCCCGCCGAGGGCAGGCCCGATCACGAAGCCGAGACCAAAGGCAGCGCCGATGAGCCCCATGCTGCCGGCCCGCTTGGACGGCGGCGTCAGGTCTGCGATGTAGGCCTGAGCTACGGGTATGGTCGAGCCGCCGAATCCCCCCACGATCCGGGAGAGGAACAGAAGACTCAGCGAACCGGCGGTGGCGAACAGCACGTAGGACGCGGCGCTGCCCACCAGTCCCACGATCAGGATGGGCCTCCGCCCGATCCGGTCCGACAGGCGTCCCCACATGGGAGCCATGACCAGTTGGATCACCGAGTAGACCGTCACCAGAAGGCCCACCTCGAACCCTGAAGCGCCGAAGTCGGAGGCGAAGAAGGGAAGCAGAGGCAGGATGATCCCGAACCCGATCAGGTCCAGGAGGACCGCCAGGAAGAGTCTGCCCAGGCTGGGCCGGTTCAGTTCAGGACGATCTATCGAGGGAGTGCCCCCGTGATCCAACTCCGAGTCATTCCTTGCCAACGTCTCCCGAGTCGTCGTCGGATCCGTCCCGGATAGCTCCCTTGAAGTTCCGGATGCCGGATCCCAGCCCTCGGGCAATCTCGGGAATCCGCTTGGCCCCGAAGATCAGCGTGAGCAGAGCGAGGATGAAGAGAATCTCCGTCACACCAATTCCTGAAAACATCTTCGCTCCCGAACGCCCGAGCCGTCAGGGCCGTAAGAGGGTCTTGGCGATCGTCTGTAGCTGCATGTTGGTGGTGCCCTCGTAGATCGTTCCGATCTTCGAATCCCGATAGTACTTCTCCACGGGGTATTCGCGGGTGAACCCGTAGCCCCCGTGAAGGTCCACGCACAGAGAGGATACCTCCTGAGCGGTCCGAGAGGCGAACAACTTCGCCATCGCTGCCTCTCGGAGGAAGGGTTCGCCGGCGTCCTTGAGACGGGCCGCGTTGTAGACCAGCAGGCGGGCGGCCTCGATATCTGTGGCCATCTCCGCCAGCTGGAACTGCACCCCCTGGAAGTCCGCGATGGGCCTTCCGAATTGCTCCCGTTCCCGGACGTACCGTAGGGTATGGTCGAGGGCCCCCTGGGCCAGCCCCACCATCTGGGCACCGATGCCGATCCGGCCCTCGTTCAGGGTCTCGATGGCCACTTTGTAGCCGCGCCCCACGTCTCCCAGGACCTGATCCCCGGAAACCCGGACATCGGTGAAGACGAGCTCGGTGGTGGAGGAGGCGCGAATGCCGAGCTTGTCTTCCTTCTTGCCCACGGAGAACCCCTCGGCGTCGCCTTCGACAATGAACGCCGTGATGCCCCGATAGCCCGCCTCAGGGTCGGCGTTGGCGAAGACGATGAAGATCGACGCCTCGTTGCCGTTGGTGATCCAGAGCTTCTGTCCGTTGAGGATCCAGTCGTCCCCGTCCCGGACTGCCCTCATGCTCAAGGCGAACGCGTCTGAGCCACTCCCTGCCTCGGAAAGGGCGTAGGCGCCGATGGTGTCAGCGGCCAGGCGGGGAAGGTACCGCGCGTTCTGTTCCGGCGTGGCCCACCGCATGAACGCGTTGGCGACCAGCGTGTTCTGCACGTCCACGAGGACACCGACCGACGGATCCACCCGGGAGAGCTCCTCCACCACCAATGACGCGGTGAAGAAAGTGCTGCCCGTGCCTCCGTACTGCTCGGGGATCTCGATGCCCATCAGTCCCATCTCGAAGACCTGGGCGATCAGATCGGGGGCCAGGCGCTGTTCACCGTCCATCTGGTGGACCCGCGGAGCGATGGCCGACTCGGCGAAGTCCCGAACGGCCTCTCGGAACATGCCCTCGTCTTCGGTGAGCGTGGTCAATGCGGGCGTGGCCATCTGGGCTTCCATCTCAGCTCTCGTTGTTTGGTGGCCGTGGGCGCGGGTCGCGGTGCAAGACTGGGTCGGGTGTGTGACTTTGGCGGGGGCGCCCCCATCAATGGCACTCCAGGGGTCTGAAGCGTTGCTAAAATAACCTCGGCCCTGATCCCTTGCAGCGATATCCGGGTGGCGGCTTGACGCTCCTCCGCCCCCAGGCTTCTATTCCCGGTTTCCCAACCGAAACCGCAGGGAGATTTCATGTCCGACATTCCATCCGACCTCCGCTACACGGCCGAGCACGAGTACCTGAAGGGCACGGACGAGCCCGACGTGTTCCAGGTCGGAATCACCGACTATGCTCAAGGTGAGTTGGGTGACGTCGTGTATCTGGAACTGCCTGGAGCCGGAGACAGCTTCCAGGGCATGGATACCTTCGGAACCATCGAGGCCGTCAAGGCCGTGAGCGACCTCTACTGCCCCCTGGCCGGCGAGATCATCGAAGTGAACGATGCGCTCGACAGCGATCCGGCGTTGGTCAATTCGGATCCGTACGGCGACGGTTGGATGATCAAGCTGCGGGTGGCCGACCCCGAGGAGGTGGACGGTCTCATGGACGCGGCAGCATACGCGGAGCACGTAGGAGAGTGATGGACATCTCCATCGAACATCCAAGAGCGTTCGCCAGTCGCCACGTCGGATCGGCGGGCCAGGCCGTCGACCGGATGCTGGCCCGGTTGGGCTACGAGAATCTGGGGGACCTGGTCCGGGAAACCGTGCCGGCCGCCATCCGGTTCGAGGGTCAGCTTTCCCTTCCGGAGGCTGTTACGGAGACGGCCCTCTTGGCGAGGCTCAGGGAGTTGGCCTCCGACAACGAGGTATGGCGCAGTTACCTGGGCATGGGGTATTCCGACACGATCACCCCGGGCGTCATCCTTCGAAACATCATGGAGAATCCGGGCTGGTATACGCAGTACACGCCCTACCAGGCGGAGATCGCCCAGGGCCGCCTCGAGGCGCTCCTGAACTTCCAGACCATGGTCATCGACCTCACCGGGCTGGAGATCGCGAATGCCTCTTTGCTGGATGAGGGCACGGCGGCTGCCGAGGCCATGACCATGCTGTTCGGTCACCACCGGGATC
>JAHEKK010000148.1 GCA_024638395.1 Gemmatimonadota bacterium
ATTCGGGAACGTCTGCCCGGGTCCAGGTATGCTGGTGGGGGGAGATGGGCTTTTTGAGGCACTTCCTGGGGCTTTGCGCTCTTAGGAGGATCGAAGCCACGGTTACATTCGGGAATCCTCCCCGTGCCCACCCCGACCGCAAGATCCTCGCAGAGTCACTCCGAAAACTCATGCTGACGCAACACGAACCCGTCACGTAGGCCGCTTTGACCGACGCTCAATCCATCCCGATCAGACTCAACGTCGAACTGATTCAGCAGGCCAAGGAGGTCGTGGCGAGGCTAGGCACGCAGTACGGGAAGCCACCTGCCCCTGGCCGGTCTGCGGCGGGCGCCCACTGTCGCCACATCGTAGACCACTATCAGGCCTTCCTGGCCGGAGTTGAATCGGGCCGGGTGGACTACTACACCCGAGCCCGGGATCCCGAGCTCGAAGCAAGCCCGGATCGCATAACGTCGACACTCTCCGCCATTCAAGAGACCCTGCGGGGCCTGGGACCCGATCTGGACAAGCCCCTGCTCGTGGACACGGGAGGAGCCGCCCACGAAGGGGGAGAGGCGCGCTGGGCGGCCTCCTCGGTCCGGCGGGAGCTCGCTTTCGTGTTGAGTCACACACTCCATCACATGGCTACCATCGCGTCCGTGGCCCGGACCCTCGGCGTGGATCTGGACGCTTCGGTGGGCCTGGCCCATTCCACGGTGGCCTATCAGGCCCGGGCGTCGGCCGCCCAGACTCCCACCGAAGCGGACTGAACGGCCATGTGTACGATCAGCTGGCTCCCCACGCCGGACGGATACCAGGTCCGCATGAACAGGGATGAGCACCACAGCCGTGCCCCCGGCGAGCCACCAGCCGTCTTTCGGGCCGGAGACCTCGAAGCGATCGCACCGATGGACCCGGACGGCGGGGGAACATGGATCGGTGTCAACGAAGCCGGGCTCACCCTCGCGTTGGCCAACGTATACCCGACGAACCCGGTCGCCTTGCCCCTAGAGCCCCGTTCACGGGGTCTCCTGGTCATGGACGCCCTCGCATCCCCGGACGCTGCTGCAGTCGACGCGCTGATCCGCGAGACCGATCTCCTGCGGTTGCGTCCTTTCCAATTGCTGGCGTTCGAGCCGTCTGCCCCGGTCTGGGTAGCCACCTGGGACGGGCGGGCCCTGTCGGTCACGCGCTGCGAGGATCCAGGCCTGGTCGCCACGTCTTCGTCGAGGGATCAGAAGACCGCGGAGAAGGTGCGTCGTAGCTGGTTCAACACGCAGGCCAGGGCCAGCGGAGGGCTTTCAGGCGGACTACTGGACCGACTACACCGGAGCCGACACCCCCAGCCGGGACCGTGGGCCGTGTCCATGGAGCGTAGCGACGCCGCGACCGTGAGCATGAGTGCGGTGACGGTGGGCGGCACCCGTCTGTCCTTCGTCTACACGCCCGGTCCACCCCACCGAACGGCACCCTCCGAACCCGTGGTGCTGCCCCGCACTTGCCTCGAGGCCCGGGGGCCACGGCAGCCGGGGACCTGACCCTTGGCCGGGACTTGGAAGCGGTGGCTCCTGGCGGCCTACCTGGTCCTCCTCGGGGCCTCGACCCTGACCCGGGACCGGAACCCCGAGGTCCCGCCGGCGCCGGGGCAACAGGCACAGACGATCGCCGATCCGTCCGGCGGGGCTCCCATCGATATCGCCTACTGGTCGTGGGACTCGGCCGCTCAGCCCGGGCGGGGAGAAGGCCGGGTCTCGCCCCAGGAGCCGACGGTCCATCTCCCACCCCACCCGGGACCAACACCGGTTCTCCTTATCCATGGAAGCCCCGGCGGCGGCGGCGCCTTCAGAGGAATTGGCCCCCCCATCGGCGAAACCAGGAGGGCCATTGCTCCCGATCTGCCCGGGTTCGGCTCTTCCAGTCAGCGACTGGAGGACTACTCCATTCAAGCCCACGCAGGCCAGATGCTGGCCCTACTGGACAGCCTGGCCATCGAGGGCGTTCACGTGGTCGGGTTTTCGATGGGCGGGGGCGTGGCCCTCGAGATCCACCGCCTGGCACCCACCCGAGTCGAGTCCCTCACCCTGCTCTCCGCCATCGGCGTCCAGGAGTTCGAGCTCCTCGGCGACTACCACCTGAACCACGCCATTCACGGACTCCAGCTCTTCGGCATCTGGGCCCTCACCGAACTGATACCCCATTTCGGTGCCCTCGACGGTGGGTTCCTGGGATACAACTACGCCCGGAATTTCTACGATACGGATCAGCGGCCCCTCAGGGAGATTCTCGAAGGCTTCGAGCCTCCGGTTCTCATCCTCCACGGGGACAAGGATCCCCTGGTTCCCCCAGCGGCAGCTCGGGAGCACGCACGGATCGTCCCTCACGCCGAGCTTCAAATGCTGGCGGGCAACCACTTCATGACCTTCATGGAGCCGGCTCGCATCTCAGGCCCCATTCTGGACTTCCTGGCCCGAACGGAGTCCGGCCTGACTCAAACCCGCGCCGGGGCGACTCCGGACCGCCTCGCTGCGGCCGCCCGACCCTTCGACCCCGCCGCCCGGCCCCCGGCTGCCGGGTTCGCCTTGATGGTGACGCTGGCCCTCATCGCGGCCGCCACCTTCGTGTCCGAGGATCTCACCTGTATCGGAACAGGCCTGCTGGTTGCACGGGGATCGTTGCCCTGGTTTCCGGGGATGATGGCCTGCCTCGTCGGCATCTGGATCGGGGACCTCCTCCTTTATGCCGCGGGGCGTTTCATCGGGCGACCGGTGGTCCGGACCACGCCCCTGCGGTGGTTCGTTCGGGCTGAGGCGCTGGACCGGGCCTGCTCATGGTTCACCAAGCGCACCGGGCCCCTGGTCTTGTGGGGGCGATTCCTTCCCGGCACCCGACTACCGTCCTATGTAGCGGCCGGCGTGGTCCGCGTCCCCGTCGTCCGGTTCGGCTTCTGGGCCCTGGTCGCGGGCGTTCTGTGGACGCCCCTGCTGGTGGGTGGCACCGCGCTCTTCGGTGTTGCGGCAGCCTCCTGGATCGAGGCGTTCCAGGATCGGGCGCTGGTCTGGCTGGTGGGCACGGGCCTCGCAGCCCTCGTCGGGCTCCGCGTCGGCCTGCCCCTCTTGAGTAGAGACGGACGCCGTGCTTGGGCCGCCCGCATCGGTCGGATCCGGAGATGGGAATTCTGGCCCCCCGCCCTCTTCTATGTCCCTGTCGTGGCCTGGGTCGCCTTGTTGGCGCTGCGCCACCGGTCCATTACGGTGTTCACGGTCGCAAACCCCGCCATTCCCGACGGCGGGCTCGTTGGCGAGAGCAAGGCCGAAATCCTCTCCGCCGTGTCGGACCCCCGCGTGGCGCGGTTCCATTTCCTGCCAACCGGCAAGGGGCGATTCCCGGCAGCGGCACCCCTCGCAGAGCGATTGGGATACCCTCTGGTCGCCAAGCCCGACGTGGGGGAACGGGGCGCCGGGGTCGCGATTCTTTCGGACCCCGAGAACCTTCGAGCCCGCCTGGAACGGGACCCCTCCGCATTGCTTCTCCAGGAATACGTTCCGGGCGTCGAGCTCGGGGTCTTCTACTACAGGATCCCGGGACACGAGTCGGGGGAAATCCTCGGGATAACGGAAAAGCGTCTCCCGTCGGTCACGGGCGACGGCCGGACAACGGTGCGGGACCTGATCTTCTCGGACCCTCGCCTCCGCTGCCAATGGCGTGTCTTCGACCGCAGGCTCGGAGACGCGATGGACCATCAACCGACGCGTGGTGAGAAGGTCGTCCTCGGACAGCTGGGAAACCACTGCCTCGGGTGCGAATTCAGGGACGGGAGCCATCTGGCCGGTCCGGGACTCTCTGCCGCGGTGGACGCAGTCGCTCGGGCGTATCCGGGGTTCTACTTCGGCCGGCTCGACATCCGGGGCCCCTCACTGGACGCCATGGAAGGCGGTGATTTCAAGGTCATCGAGATCAACGGCGTCAGCAGTGAGGCCACGCACATCTACGACCCTGACAGAGGTCTGAGTGCGGCGTACGGGACTCTCTTCGAGCAGTGGCGACTGGCCTTCGAGATCGGGAGCCGAAACCGGAGTCTGGGCGTCCGGCCGGCATCGCTGGTCACGCTCGTGACACGACTCATCCACCACTTTCGACCCGGCGGACCCCGCTGGATCGGACCCGCAGAGACTTCTGTCGCATCGGCGTGACGGGCCTTCCTTCCACACGTCCTACCTTTGGTCCACCTTATGAGGACCCTGCTTCGACCCCCGACCCCCGAGGCACCCGCCTTTGTCCTGGATCGAGGAAACGCCGCCGGAGAAGGCTACCGGACTGCTCAAGCGCGAGTTGGATGCGGCCCAACGCCGGGCCGGCCGAGTGTGGAACATCGTTCAGGTGATGAGCGCCAACCCCGAGGTCCTCACAGCCAGCATGGCCCAGTACCGCGCCATCATGTACGGACCCTCTCCCCTGTCCCGCTTTCAAAGAGAGCTTCTGGCCACGGTGGTGGCCGCGGAGGTGGGTTGCTTCTACTGAACACAAGCGCATGCGCACGATCTCCGGGCCGAGATCAAGAACATGGGGTGGAGCGGAGAACGTGGGGATACGTTCGTCCACCAGGTGGTATCGGAATGGCGAGACGCGCCCCTGGAGGAGATCGACCGGGCCCTCTGCGAGTGGGCCAGCCGCCTCACGGCTGCGCCGGGCTCCGTCGCCCCGGACAACCTTCGGGAGCTACGTATCAACGGCCTGGCGGACCGGGCCATCCACGATGCGACCCAGGTGATCGCCTACTTCAACTACATCACCCGGGTCGCCGAAGGCCTGGGGGTGGAGCCCGAGACCTTCATTCGGCCGTGGGGCGATCCGGAGTCCGCCGAACAGCCTGGAGCCGCGCCTTGAAGCGACCCTGTTCGCGCTGGGTTCTTCTTGCCGTGTTGTCGTCGGTGGTCGGGGGGTGCGGACCCGGCGAGGAGGACGGGCCGCGAGGACCCGACCCCTCAGCCATCGTGGACACGGGTCCTCCAGGGGCCGACGCCGAGGCGACGCCTTCCGACGTCGCTCCAGGGGCGGGCGCGGCCCTGCCGGCCAATGCCGACCGACCCGATCCCAGCCAAACCGGTGGTGGCCTACCCGGGACGACCGCCCAGGTCGATGCCCAGGCAACCCGCGATTCCCTCATCACTCTGGTTCTCGGGCTTTCCGCACGCATCGACTCCCTCGTGGCGGCGGGCGCTTCCGAACCTGCCCAGGATTCGGCCTCGACCGAGCTGAGCTTCCCGGAAACGCCGGAGCTCCGCTTCGTCGGTATGCGGGTCTTCTGGACGCTGGTCGTTCTGGCCGCAACGGCGCTCGCGGTGCGCTCCCTCGCCTTCGTACTGGAGGCCCTGGCGGAGAGGAACGCCGAGCGCCGGCTCTTCTACAAGCGTCTGGTGCCTCTGGTGCGCCTACTGTCGTGGATCATCGCCACCGTCGTAGTGGCCCGCGTGGTTTGGAGCGTCGACGCCCAGGGACTGGTCGCGGCCGGAGCCGCCGGTGCGGTCGCGATCGGTTTCGCGTCCCAGGACATCCTCAAGAACGTGTTTGGCGGCCTGGTGATCGTTGCCGACCGCCCCTTCGCAGCAGGCGACAAGATTCGAGTCGGGCAAACCTATGGGGAGGTCGTTTCCGTGGGGCTCTGGTCCACCAGGATCACGACGCCGGACGACAATCTGGTCTCCGTGCCGAATTCCCAGGTCGTGAACGGGCAGGTGGCGAACGCCAACTCCGGCGCACTGGATTGCCAGGTTGTCACCGACCTGTATGTGCCGGGCTGGGTCGACGAACGACTGGCAAAGAAGATCGCCTACGAGGCCGCTGCCTCCTCTCCTTTCGTGTACCTCCGCAAGCCCATCGTGGTGCTGGTCCGGGACGTGTACGAGCAGACCTTCCTCACCAACCTGAAGGTGAAGGCCTACGTTCTGGATCAGCGATACGAGTTCCGTTTCATGAGCGACGTGACGGAGCGCGCTCGGGACGAATTCCGCAAGCACGGTTTGCTCGGTCCCCATCACGGCGCAGTTCCGGTCTACCGCATCGACGAACCTGCGGGGACGGTGTCGGGTGAGGCGGAAGTCCCAGGAGGGGGTTCGTGACCGGGCCGGAGTCCGTCGATGCCGGAGTCGACGCCGCGGTTCAGGGGGTTCACCACAAGGTGGAGGAGTCGGCCCACCAGCTGCTGGAGACCCTGGAGGACCGCCACGACGGCTGGATCGACGCATTGGAGCAGAGCCTGGAGGCCTCTCGCACCACCGACCCGGACCAACCGGTCGCCGCCTATCTGGAGGCGGTGTCGACGAACGTCACCCGTCCTCTGTTCGCCGCGTTGACGGGCCGCGTCTCCGGGAAACGCGCCACCCAGGCGTGGGACGACGCCCGAACCAGCCTGGAAGAGGCGGTCGCGAGGGTCCCCCGGTCTCTGTCGCGGCCGGAGCCGCCCCACCTCTATCGCCCCCGGGAGGGGGATTCCTGGTGGGTGGGGACCCGGAAGTCCCTTGTCCGGGCACGAAGGGCGGTCGCGGCAGCGGCCCGGTGGCCCTTCGAACGCTTCGGGGCGCGCGAGCGAACTCAGCCGATCCAGACGGTCCCCCTCCGGGCGCTGGCGGCTTACCACATGGGTGTCCGGGTGCCGCGCGCGTTCAGCCGCGGGGTGGAGGCGGCGCTCCAAGCCCTGGCCCCTTCCGTGACGCTGGTGGAGCGGGCGGTCGCGGATTGGACCAACCAGGCAATGGGAACGCCCGAAGGCGATCAGGCCGTGACCACGGACACCGCCCACGCCGCGCTGACCGAGACTCTGGCTCGTGCTCACGCCTCGGCGACCGAAGCGCCGCGCCCCGTCGCGCCAGGCCTCGCCGAAGCCTCGGCCCACTTTGACGAGGACGTGCTCACGTCAGACACGTTCATGCTCAACCCACGACGGTACCGTCCTGAGGTGCTGGCGAGGGTTCAGCTACCCCTGGACCGGCGTTGGGAGGAATTCTACGAACGAGCCGCCAACCGGGCCGCACTCGGAGCGGACCTGGCGCAGCTCCGAGCCGGCCTCCTCCAGCACATGGCCCGGTTCGGGGAGGCCGTCGGGGAAACGGTGGAAAAGGTCGCGGGCGTTCTCGAGGCCAAGGCCCGGGCCCTGGGGGACATGGAACCCTCGGGAGCCGGCATCGATCTCCAGAGCCTCGATGCCATCCGCGTGGACGTCGGAGCACATGTCGATGGACTCGAGGCGGCATTGAGGGAGGCCGACGGGGTCGCTCGGATAGACGCCGCCGCCGACCGTCTGGCCGACGGCCTGGCCACGGCTACGAGGCATCTTCCCCAGTTGATCCGGTGTCAGGCGATCCAGGACGACGAACGCGTCGTGTCCCCCGCTCCCTCCCGCCGGG
>JAHEKK010000149.1 GCA_024638395.1 Gemmatimonadota bacterium
CGCCGCCGTGGCGCTGGTGTGGGGCTTCTTCGTCGTAGCCGATTCGGCCCAGTTCTCGGCTCTCGTCACCGAAGTGGCGCCCGCCGACGGGGTAGGGACGGCTCTGACGCTACAGACCTCGGTGGGATTCCTCCTCACCACGGTCACCATTCAGGCGACGCCCTGGCTGTCCGGCCTGGTCGGGTGGCGATGGACCTTTCCGGTTCTTGCCCTGGGCCCGGCCGCCGGGATCGTGGCGATCCGGAGTCTCAAGCGGATGAGGTCGGCCCCCGCCGGATGAGGACAATGCCCCACGTCAGGATGGGGATGATGAACACGACGACGAAGGCCCAGGTCAGCGTTCCGTAGCCCCTGGCGATCAGGCCGATGAGGCCGAACTGGGCGATCCCGGCCGCCAGCAGGAGTAGCGCCGTGGACGTGATGATCCGCACCCGTGGCGACAGCTTCTTTCCTTTTTCTTCGGCCGTTCCGGAAATGCGCTCGTTGACGGCATGGATGAGCCCCGTGCCGGTCTCGACCAACGTGCCGAACAACATGACCTGGAAGATGATCTGGAAGCTCCTGGACCCGAGGAGCTCCAACATGTGATTCGCCGGCACCGCCTCGCTCAGGATGGCCGGGTATTCCCCGGAGATCGCGAGAAAGAACAGCAGGGCGGGGGCCATGGCGATGGGGCCCGTGAGGAACCCAGCCACCAGGGTCTCCTTCCGGTTCCGGTGGTGCCTCAGGGTGAAGAGGACGGCGGGAATCACGCCCAGGTTGTAACCGGCGTAGGCGATTCCCCCCTGGATCCAGCTTCCCTCCACCTGTCCTGACGAGAGGGACCCGCGAATCTCGGGACCGAAGCGGGCCAGGCACCAGAGAAAGAAGATCACATACACCACGTACAGGACGCCCGACCAGCCCGTGAACGCCTTCTCGATGAGGTCGTTGCCCCCCACGACCAGAAGCCCCACCAGGCCCATGATCCCGACGACCCCGACCATGTAGGGGAGGCCGAACGTCTCACGGAGGATTTCGCCGGACGCGGCGGCGATGACGGCCAGGACGATCATCATGATCAGTAGATAGCAGATCTCGTACAGCACCCAACCACGACCCAGCAACCGCTGGAAGAACACCCGGTAGTCGAAGGCCCCGAATACCCTCGCGAATTCGAAGCTGGCCATGCTGACGGCGCTCCAGATGAGGGTCGCCAGAGCCATGGCCAGGAGCCCTCCGAGGGGTCCCCGGGACAGGAAGAACTCGGCGAGCTCGCGCCCGGTCCCGTAGCCCCCTGCGATCACCACCGATTGAAAAACGAAGCCGGGTAGCAGATACCGCTTCAACGACTCCACGGAGATCTCCTGGGAGCGTGGGGGAGGGTCGGATCGGAAAGACGCCAAGCTATCCGGCATCCGGGGGCGTTGCCAGCGGCCGGACGAGCCGGGCATGTTGCAGCGGCCCCGGGGCATGAGCCCGCGCCCCTTAGCGGCGCGGTCGCCAACCCAGCGCGGGGTGTCGCCACGGGCATCCGGTGACGACCCCATTCCTCACCTTCCCACGGACCCTGTATGAGTCTTCGGACGGATTCCGGAAGTCGAGCCCCCACGCGTCGGCCCTTCGCTGGCCACGGGCGCGTCGTCCCCGCTTTGGCGGTATTGGGTCTTTTTGCCTGCGGCCCCCGTGATGAGCCCGCTCCGGGGGCGTCCGGTCCGGGTGAAGTGGACTATGCGTCCGTTGTGGCGTCCCTCACCGACCTCGCGGAGGAGGAGAGGGAGCGGTGGGGCCTTCCGGCCTTGAGTATCGCTCTCGTAGACGGCCAGCGGACGGTCTGGTCGGCGGGTTTCGGAGAGGAGCGCCCCGGCGTTCCTGCAACGGGGGAGACGGTGTACCGCGTGGGTTCGGTGTCCAAGCTCTTTACCGACATCGGCGTCATGCAATTCGTCGAACAGGGTCGGCTGGATCTCGACGCCCCCGTCACCACCTATCTTCCGGACTTCCGGCCTCGAGGCGAAGGGGCGGCTGACATCTCGCTACGCCACCTCATGTCGCACCGTTCAGGGTTGGTGCGGGAGCCCCCGGTGGGTCACTACTTCGACAGCAGCGCCGTGACCCTGCAGGCCACCGTCGCCAGCCTCACAGGAACGGACCTCGTCTACGCTCCCGGCTCACGCACCAAATACTCCAACGCAGCCATCGCGGCCGTGGGTCGAGTGCTCGAGGTCGTAGCGGGAACCCCGTTTCGGGAGGTCCTCCAGACCCGGGTTCTCGACCCCATGGGTATGCCGAGGTCCGCGTTCGAGCCCGTGGGCGACCGCCTGGCACGTGGGGAAATGTGGACCCAGCACGGTGTCCGGTTCCCGGCTCCTGCCTTCGAGTTGGGGATGACGCCGGCGGGGAGCATGTACTCCAGCGTGGACGATCTGGGGCGCTTCATGAGGGTGCTGTTCGCCGGAGGCCAGGGGGGTGAGGGCCCAATCCTGTCCCGCCAGAGTCTGGAGGCGATGTGGGCGCCCCAGGGTCGGGTGGGGGGCGAGGCGGGGTACGGTCTCGGATTCAGGCTATTCGACGTCGAGGGCCACCGGGCGGTGGGTCACGGGGGCGCCATCTACGGATTCTCGACGGAGCTCCTGGCGCTGCCCGATGAGGGCCTGGGGGTGGTCGTCGTCTCGAGCCTCGACGGCTCAGGGGAAGTGGTCTCCCGTCTCGCCGGGATCGCCTTGAGGATGATGCTGGCGGCCCGGGAGGGGCGGACACTGCCGACGCCTCCCGATCGGGAGCCCCTTCCGGCGGACCTGGCCCGGCGCCTCGATGGGCTCTTCGGCTCGGATGAGGCCGGCGTTCGACTCCGGGAGCGAAACGGCAGGCTCGTCCTGACGCCCCTGGAGGGGGGTGGGAGCTATCGCCTGTCGCTGGCCCGCGAGGGGGAGCTTCCGTTGGCTGAAGGGCTTCCATCCTCCGGCGCCGCCCTTGTGACGGACGACGTGCACGGAGAGGGAGAGCTCCTGGGGTTCGATCCCGGCGGAGCCTGGGTGCTCTGGCGGGACCGGCGCCTGGACCGGGTTCCTGACGCACTGCCGCCGCCACCACCGGCGGAATTCGAGGGTCTCATCGGGGAATACGGATGGGACTACAACGTCCTGTACGTCTATGAAGATCGGGGGCGCCTGCGGGCCTTGATCGAGTGGTTTTTCGACTATCCCATGGAGGCGGCGGGGGGGGACCGGTTTCAATTCCCCGACTTCGGCCTCTACCAAGGTGAAGAGATCGGATTCGAGCGGGACGCCTCCGGGGCGGTGACGGCGGCGGTGGCTGCGGGGATCCGGTTCCCTCGGCGTGAGGTCGGCACCGCCGAAGGGGTCACCTTCCGCATCGATCCGGTTCGACCCGTGGAGGAACTGAGACAGACGGCCCTCGGCGCCATGCCTCCTTCCGAAGACGGGAACTTCCGCGACTCCGAGCTCGTCGAAGTCACGGCCCTGGACGCCTCGATCCGCCTCGATGTCCGATATGCGTCACGCAACAACTTCATGGGCGCCGTCTTCTACGACGAGGCGAGGGCCTTCCTGCAACGACCGGCCGCCGAGGGGGTTGTCGCGGCCCACCGGGCTCTGGCGGAACACGGGCTGGGGATCCTGATCCATGACGGATACCGCCCGTGGTACGTGACCCGCATGTTCTGGGACGCCACGCCCGAGGCACAGAAGGTCTTCGTCGCCAACCCGGCCTCGGGATCCAGACACAACCGGGGTTCGGCGGTAGACCTGACCCTGTTCGAGCTGGGCACGGGCCGACCGGTCCGGACGGTGGGGGGGTACGACGAGTTCTCCGCCCGTTCATACCCTGAGTACCCAGGCGGTACCGAGCGTCAGCGCTGGTATCGGGAGCTCCTCCGGGATGCCATGGAGAGCCAGGGATTCACCGTCTACGAGGCGGAGTGGTGGCACTTCGACCATCGGGACTGGCGGAGCTACGCCATACAGAACGCCCGCTTTTCGGAGATCGCCGGATCCGGGGAAGCCGCCTTCTAGCCTATTTCCCGAGCTTCACGCCCGAAGCCCCCGGGGGCTGGCGCGGGCCTCCACCCGGGCCAGGCCCAGGTCCACGGCGACGGCCAGGACGGCGGCAGGCACAGCCCCCGACAGGATCATCCTGGGGTCCGAGAGTGCCAGCCCGGAAACGATAGGGTCCCCCAGTCCTCCCGCTCCGATGAAGGCCGCGAGGGTGGCGGTACCCACATTGATCACCGCCGCGGTCCGGACGCCGGCCATGATCGTGGGGATCGCCAGGGGCAGCCGGACCTGCCGAAGGACCTGTCCTCGCGTCATTCCGAGGGCCGAAGCCGCGCTCACGGCCTTGGGATCGGCTTCCGTGACGCCCGTGTAGGTGTTCCGGAGGATCGGTAGCAAGGAGTAGAGGAACAGGGCGGCGATCGCCGGGACGACGCCGATGCCGAACAGCGGAATCATGAAGGCCAATAGCGCGATGCTGGGGATGGTCTGGAGGACGCCCACCACGCGGATCGAGAGTTCGGCGAAGCGGGGTGAGCCTTCGAGCGAGAGGCCCATGGGCACCGCAAGCAGAACGGCGCCCAACAGGGATACCAGGACGAGCTCGAGATGGCGGCGTGTCTGTCTCAGGGTGTTCCCCCGTCGAGCCCAAAGGTAGGCGGGGAAGGACTGAAGGTCTCTCGCCGGAGTGGCCGTCCGCGCTTCATTGGCGGTGTTGGCCCCGGAGGGCGGCCCCCCTCCTGGCCCGGGGCCTCCCGCAGCGCCCAACCCGACGGCCTCGAGGAGTCCGGAGGCGGCGGTTTCGATGGGTGTTCCTTCCGCCTCCACCTGCTCGTTGATCCGGCGCATCAGGGTCTCGTCGATACGGCCCGCCAGGAGGGATAAGGTCGATACGACGTCGAGGCGGCTGTTGGCGGTGCTTTCGGAAAGAAGGGCCGCCGCGTCGTACGGCGGAAAGAACCCTCGATCGTCAGAAAGGACGCGGAGGTCGAACCGTGCGATGGCCCCGTCGGTGGAGTAGCCGTCAATGACGTCCACCTCACCCGACACCAGGGCCTCGTACTTGACCGCCTGGAGGAGGGACCGGCTCTCTCCGAATTCCAGGCCGTAGGCGTCGAGGAGGCCGGGCAAACCGTCGGGCCGACCGATGAAGTCCGGAGAGAAGCCGCCCCGCATGCTCCCGGCGACCCGGGAAAGGTCCGAGAGGGTAGAGATGCCCAGGGAATCGGCATGGGTTCGCCTCATGGCGACGGCGTAGGTGTTCTCGAAGCCCAGAGGGGGTAGCCACCGGATGCCCCAGCGGGCTTCGAAGGCGCCGCTCACCCGGCGGAAGGCCTCGGCGGGAGACCCCGACGCCTGTTCACCCAGAACGGCGGTGAGGGCCGTCCCCGTGTATTCCGGATACACGTGGACGTCTCCCGTTCTGAGGGCCTGGAAGATGACCTCGGTCGATGCGAGCCCCAGGCGCCGGTCGACTCCGATTCCCCGGCTCTCCAGGAGCTGAGCGAACGCCTCGGCGAGGACGTAGGACTCGGCGAAGGGCTTCGAAGCCACGACCACGGCAGCCTCCTGGGCCTGGTCCTGGGCCGAAGCCGGGAAAGCGGGCGCTCCGACGAGGGCCAGGGCCACCCACAGCCCGCCAATACACCGGGCTCTCTGGGACCCGACGCCGGGGGGGAGGTGCCCTTGGGCGCTCATGACACGCCTGCCTTCTGCAGGAGCTCGACGACGTAGTCTTCTTCACTGCGTTGGAGAACCTCGGGACGCCCTCGGTCTACGATCCGTCCGTCCTTCATCACCGCGATCCGCGTCGCCAACGTGAGGGCCTCCCGCAGATCGTGGGTCACGAAGACGGTGGTGACGCCGGTGGCGTCCCGGAGTCGTGCAAAAGTGGCCTGCACGTCGGCTTTCGTGATTGCGTCCAGAGCCCCGAAGGGCTCGTCCATCAGGAGGATGTCGGGACGGGCCGCCATGGCACGGGCAATGGCCACCCGCTGGCGCTGGCCGCCCGACAGCTCCCGGGGATATCGGTCGCCGTACCGCTCGGGCGCGAGGCCCACGGCGTCGAGAGCCGCCTTTGCGGCCTGGCGCGGATCGGGTTGCCCCAGGAGTGTGGGCACGAGGGCCGCGTTCCTCCCCACCGTCCAGTGGGGGATGAGGCCCCCCTCCTGCTGCACGTAGCCGATGGATCGTCTGAGGGCGATGGGATCCCACGTTTCCAGGCTCCGGTCCCTTACCGACACCCGGCCCTCGTCGAGGCCGGTGAGTCCGTTGACCGCACGAAGGAGCGTGGTCTTACCGGACCCGCTTTCTCCGATGAGAGCGAGGCATTCACCCGGCCCGACTTCCACGGTGACGTCCTGAAGGGCGGCGACGGACCCGTAGCGCTTCCAGGCGCCCGAGATCCGGATAAGGGTCACGGGGATTCCTCGAGGGCTAGCCGGATCAGTGACGGATCGACGTTTCCTCCAGAGAGGACGGCCACCACGGGGCGCCCGGTGGACACCGGGATCCGGCCCGCCAGGAGCGCGGCCACCGCCGCGGCCCCGGAGGGCTCCACCAGGAGCTTGGCCCGCTGGAGGAGCAGCGCCATCGCATGGAGGAGCTCCGGGTCCGCAACACGCACCACGTCCTCCACGAAGCGCTGCACGTATGCGAGGTTGAGGGTCCCTGCCATGGGTGCCGCCAATCCGTCTGCGATCGTGTCCGTGTGCTCGAGCGTCACCACCTCACCGGCTCGAAGACTCCGAATCATGGCATCGGCTCCTTCCGGTTCCACGCCGAAGACGCGCACCGGATCTCCGACGACGGCCTGGGCCAGGGCTCCCGCAACCCCCGAGATTTGACCCCCTCCCCCCACCGGAACGACCACGTCGAAGCCCCCGCCCAGGTCCTCGGCGAGCTCCAGGCCCGTGGACCCATGGCCGGCGATGACCGGTTCCGCATCGAAGGGATGCAGGAAGGTCATCCCACGCTCTTCAGCGATGCGGAACGCTTTTCGGAAGGCCTCGGAGGCGGTGCCGTGGAGGATCACTTCGGCGCCGTAGGCTTTCGTCGCATCCACCTTTATGCGGGATGCGGCCTGGGGCATGACCACCGTGGCGCTGATCCCGGAAGCCGTCGCGGCCCATGCAACGGCCTGGGCGTGGTTGCCTGCGGAGATGGTGACCACGCCCTGGGCTCGTTGCCTCGGATCCAGGCACGCCACCGAGTTCAACGCTCCCCTGACCTTGAACGAGCCCGTCTTCTGGAGGTTCTCGCATTTGAGATAGACGGGAACGCCCACCCTGGCCTCCAGGGATCGAGAAGTCAGCAGCGGGGTCCGGTGCACACTGCCCGAGATGCGTTCCCGGGCCGCCTCGAACCCCTTGCGGTCAAGGAGTTCCGTC
>JAHEKK010000150.1 GCA_024638395.1 Gemmatimonadota bacterium
TTCGAAGGCGATAGCGAGGTGCGTTGGTTCGAGGGCACCTACGAGGAGTATGAAATGGACCGGAAGCGGCGGCTCGGCGCCGAGGCCGACCAGCCCCACCGCATCAAGTACAAGAGGCTCACTCGATGACATACCCTGAAGCGCGGACGGGCAGTGGTGGCGCGGCCCGCCCCGAGATACTCGGGCTCCACCACGTCACCGCAACCGTCGATGGAGCGCAGGAGGACCTCAGCTTCTACCGTGATGTGCTGGGTCTCCGCCTGGTGAAGAGGACGGTCAACTTCGACAACCCTCAGGTCTACCACCTCTACTACGGCAATGGGACCGGTGACCCGGGCACCCTGATGACCACCTTTCCCTACGGAGGGTGGGGCGTGCGCACCGGACGTCATGGAAACGGACAGATCAAGGAAACCCGTTTCGCTGTTCCGCTCGGCTCCGGGGGTGCGTGGCACACGAGACTCTCGGAGCAGGGATTCGAGGCGGTCCTCGGTGAGACGGACTTTGGCGAACCGGGTGTGTTGGTGCTCGACCCCTCGGGCCTGGCCATCCGCCTCGTGGAGTCGGAGGACGGTCGAGTCCCGTGGATCGGCGGAAACATGGACCCGGGTATGGCCGTCACCGGCGTACATAGCGTGATGTTTCCGGTCCGTCGCATGGAGCCCTCCGTCGATCTCCTCACCGGTCTGCTCGGCTGGCGCGAGGAAGCCCACCGGGGCGAGTCGGTCCGTCTGGTTTCCGGGAACGGGGGGCCCGGCGGAATCATCGACCTCAGGGGCGACCCAGGGGGCACGGACGGGGTCAACGGACTGGGCACGGTCCACCACGTGGCGATGGCCGTCGCCGACGACGCCTCGCAGGAGGCATTCCGGCGGCGCTTGTTGGAAGCCGGACATGCGGTGACCGAGGTTCGCGACCGTCAGTACTTCCGGTCCATCTACTTCCGTGAGCCCGGGGGTGTCCTGTATGAGATCGCGACGATGCCACCCGGGTTCGCCATCGACGAGCCCGTTTCCTCACTGGGGGAGGGTCTCAAGCTGCCTCCGTGGGAGGAGGCCAATCGCTCCCGGATCGAAGAGGGACTCACGCCGCTGGACTGAGGGAGGTCAGATCTCCTGAAGTACCCCTGGCGAGGGCTCCACCACGCGGGTTACCTGAAGGTCCCGAGAAACGTCGACGCTGTCGACGATGGCGGGGGAGAAGGCCACTTCCAGCCCGACCGGGCCGTCGTCCCCGAGAATCTCCACGACGGGATAGTGACCAGCGCCAGCAGAGCTCTGCACGTAGACCACCGGAGCCCGCCCGTCCCCCCCGAAATGGCCAAAACCGTGGGGATAGCTCATGGAGGCGAAGAACCCGGCACACCACTGCTCGAACACTTCCGCGTCCCGGGCGGCCAGCTCGGCCAGCACGTCGTGGTCGAAGAATCCGGCGGTAGCGATATCGGTGGAAACCCAGCCCACGACCCCGCCCCGCCGCACGGCCGCTATTCCTCTCCGCTCCCGCCAGCCCCCGAGGACGGATTCATGGACCGCACAGAACGAGGCGATCGCCCCTGGGACTCGTCCCTCGGGGTCCGTTCCGACACACGGCCGGTAGCTCCCGGGCTCCAGCTCAACGACGATGAGCTCGCCACTGGGTCCGTCGCGGATTTCCGCGACACCCAGAATCCCCGAGCGCACCTCTAGATTCGGAAGATGCAGCCAGTCCAGTGCTTCCATGTTGGTAAAGCGTCGACTGGCTGGTGCAGGAAGTTCACATCCGGCATTGTGTCGTCCCCGACCGTCACCCTCTTCCGGACATGAACCATGCCGACCGCCCGAACCCTCGCTGCTGGCTTCCTGACCCTCACGCTCCTGCCGTTGGCGTTCCTGCCTTCAAAGGCGTCGGGCCAGTCCGGGGCGAAGGCTCGCTGGGAGCGTATGGCTCAGATCCGGCAAGACAAGTTCGATCACGTACTGCCCGAGGCCATGAGGGAAAACGAGATCGACATGTGGATCACGGTGGTAAAGGAAGGGTTACCCGACCCCCTTTCCGAAGACCTGGGCAGAGGGTATGTGGGATCCATCGGGTACTACGTCTTCACGGACCCGGGTCAGGGCCGCATCGAGAGGGTGGCCCTCGGCATCGGAGGATACCTGCTCGAGAGGAACGGCGCCTACGATCTGGTCACCGGCAACTACGACCTGAGGGAATTCGTGGCGGAGCGGAATCCCACGCGCATCGGCGTGAACATGTCCGAGCAGATCGGTGGCGCCGATGGGCTCTCACACACCAGCTACGAGCACCTGGTGGAGACCCTGGGCGCACCGTGGAACCAGCGCCTGGTGTCTGCGCAGAAACTCGTCTCCGACTTCCGTAGCCGCCGGGTGGCCACCGAGATCGCAGCCTTCGCGGAAGCCGGAGAGATCTCACGGGAAATCGCCGAACGGGCGCTCTCGAACGAGGTGATCATTCCCGGCGTCACGGCGTTGGAGGACGTCGCCTGGTGGGTCATGGAGGAACTGTCCCGGCGCGATCTCGACACCTCCTTCGATTTCCCGTCCATCTACGTCACCGGGCCCAACGGCATCGAGGCCACGTCCAGCGAGCGCCTCATCCAGCGAGGGGACCTGCTGATGATGGACTGGGGTGTAGGCTACATGAACTTCTTCACCGACATGAAGCGAATCGCCTACGTGCTCCGCGAGGGGGAGACACGAGCTCCGGACGGGATCCAGAACGCGTTCGACCAGGGTCTGGCCGCTCGCGAAGTGTTGAAGAACGCCATCCGGGCCGGACGTACGGCGGCAGCGAATGCCGAAGCGATTGAAGACGCCCTGGAGGGAGCGGGCTTCGCCATGATGGAGGAGTTCAACCAGCCGACGAACACACCGAAGACCGAGATCATCTTCGGCAATCACTCCGTGGGGAATCTGGGCCACGGCATCGGTCCCTCCATCGCCTGGTTCAATCCGCTCCGGTTCACCTTCGAGGTGCGTCCGACCAACCTCCTCTCCATCGAGCTCTTCGCCTACACGGCCAACCCCGATTGGGGGGGCGCGAAGGTACGGATTCCTCTCGAGGACGACGCAGTGGTAACGGAGCGGGGCGTAGAGTGGCTGTATCCGGCCAACTCGAAGATCCTGCTGGTGCGGTAGAAGGGCGGACCGGAGGGCGTCTACTCCGGTCCCTCGACCCGGAAATCCACGACCACCGGCAAGTGGTCGGATGTGACAGCCGTCTCACCGCCAAGGAGACCCAAAGCGCCGAGGTCCTCCGCCTCCAGGTCGTCGGCATCGAATACGAAGGACCGGACCACCCGGACCGGACCCGGACGATAGAGGACGTAATCGAGCCGGCCCGGTGAGAACTGGTCGGCGTTGCCCAGGCTCCGCCACGTGATCAGGGACCGGTCCATCCGATTGAGGGGCGTCGCCACGGACAGCGGGGCACCTCCTGGGCCCAGGCCCTCGGCAAGCGCTCTCAGGGGACGCTGCGATCCCACCAGATTGAGGTCGCCGCCGATGACCAGACCCGCGTCCGGGTTCGCCGCAAGAACGTCTGCCACGGCCTCGCGGAGGGTCCGAGCCTGCAACTCCCTGAGGCGGTCCCTCGGGGATCCGTCGAAGCCGGCGCTCTGGAAATCCATGGGCACGAACAAGAAGCGACGACCCGCCACCTCCACCCAGGCGCCGGTGGCGGAAAGTCCCCCCTCCCGCTCCAATGCCTGACGCGCGAGGGCCAGCTCCGCACTGTCGGACTCCAGGATCCAGTCCTCGATGGCCCCTGGCGGGTACGGTACGTGGGCCAACCGGGGCTCTCCTTCAACGCCCCACCTGGGAGACGCGACGACGGTCCGCTGTGGGCCGCCTCCCTCCGCCAACCACCACTCCCATTCGTCACCGTCCTCCACGCCCGAGAAGAAGCCGGTCAACTGCTCTGCGGTCGTGCTTCCGGGGACCTCGTCAAGGAGTACCACGTCGGCATCGAGGGCCGCGAGCACCCTTTGAAAGGCCGCCGCCTCGCGGCGGAATTGTCCGTCCGAGACGTTCCAGACCAAGACGCGGAAGTCTCCGTCTTCACGTCGGACCGAGTCGGCATTCAGGGTAGGCGGGGATGAGGCGTCGGCACCTGCGAGGCCGGACTTCGCCACGACAAAGGGGCCCAGCTCGTCGCGGATCTCTCCTTCCTCGCGGAAGCGGAGTCTGACACCTAGGACATCGTTGCCGCCCCCGGACCGAAGCATCCCGCCACGGGAGAGCCGCACCTCGAAGCGGTCGGACGAATGAGTGGGTGAGGCCAGGACGCCCATCCGGCCGGCGGGCTCGAGAGCCCCCAGGCTCCCGGCCGAAGCGAGTCGTGCAGCCACGCCGGATCCCACGACCACTCCGGGTCCACCCGGAGGAGAGAACACCACCACGGCTTCGGCGCCCTCGTATCCCTCCTCACCGGCCCCCGTGGCCATGTCTCCATCGGAGTCCAACACCATCTCGAACTGTCCCTGAAAGCCCTGGAGGGTCACCGGTCGCCCAACGTCCACCTCCAGGTGCAGGTAGCGGTCATCCAGCACCCCCCGGGCGGTGCGCAGATCCATCGCGGCATCCCTGGACACGTCGCCCGTCCCGTCCACGGCCACGGGCCACGCTCCTTCCCATTCGCCGAAGCTCCCATCGGTCCAGACGTCGAATCCCCCTCCGGCAGTGGCTCGACCCTCATGGCCGTCTTCGGTGAGGAACCTCATCACCCACGACCAGGTCGCACCGGCATCAGCACCAACCCGGACGGCGTTCAGCATCGAAGACCCGTGGACACCCGGGGAGACCACGGACACCCGATGTCCCGCCGCCGAGAACACGGCCAATTGGTGCATTACGGAAGGGATCCCGGCTTCACCCTGTGGCCTCAGGAGCAGCAGGGAAACGGACACCTGGTCCGCCACCAGGTTGGCCGAGCAATCGCCCATGACCTCGCCCGACGCAGGAGAGAAGGCCAGGACCCGATCCACGGCATAGCCGTCTGCGACCGCATGGAGGACCAGGGCTCCGGAGTAGCTACTCCCCCAGACCACGTGCCGGCTCTCGGGGTACCAGGCCCGGGCGCTGTCCAGGACCGCCCTCGCCTGTGGAAGGGCGTCGCAGTAGTGGAAATCCGACGGCTGGGGCGTCTCCCGCAGCGTCCTGTTGGGGAACCCGAACCGCTCGCCTCCACCCTGGAGATCCGCAGCGACCACGTTGAGCCCCAGCTCCAGCAGCCTCGGAATCAAGAAGCCGTACTCCCCCCGCGCGCTGCCGCCCCCCTGGTGGAAGAGCGACACGACCGGCCCGTTGGCCGAAGCGAAATACCGGTCGACGAACACGGGTACGCCCGTCGGCGAAACCACACGATGGACCTCCCGATCGGGTGGGCCGCCCGTATGGTGAGCGAGAAAGCTCGTCATGGCCGTCCAAGCCTCGGGGTCGGACATCAGAATCGAGGCCCCATGGCCCTCCACGGATCCGGCCAGGTACAGGCTTCCCTCGACGGACACGGCATCCGCGACCTCCGAGACCATCTCTTCCTCTCCGGCCGCAGCAAAGGAAAGCACGGGCGCGTGGAGCGCGTGGGCCCAGCTTCGCACGAGCTCGGGGCGCGCCTCATCGTACTCCGCCGGCGAAAAGGCCATCACGGCCGCGACGTCCTCCTCCGCGCCGAGGCGGTAGACCAACATGGCCGAGAACGAGGAGCCCAAGACAAACCGCGGCCCGACATACCCCTGGCCGTCCAGCCAGTTCAGCGAGGCCACCATGTCGTCGTACGATGCGTCGATGGCTGGCCAGGGGCCGTCTGCTCCCTCCTCCAGACGTGCCACGATCTCGGCGGTTCCGTTGCGAAGGGCCGTCTCGTTGGTCACGCCTTCCCAGGCGCCGCCCCACCGGAGATCGACGGCCACGACGTTATAGCCCAATTGCTGAAGTCGCGGCCCGATGGACCCGAATTCGCCCCTGCTGGACTGCGACTGATGGAAGAGCACGACGGTGGGAGTTTCCCGGGCCACGCCTTCATACAAGTCCGCGGTGATCTCCAGGCCATCGGCCGAAGGGAACGCGACGGTCCGGAACGTCGTCGTTTCAGGGGCGCACGCAGCGGTGGCGAGCCATACCCCCGCCGCAACCCACGAAGACGGCCGGGCCCCTCCGCTCCTCCTGAACAACCCACCCGTCATCCGGCGCCTCCAGTCGCACGAGACCAGACCCTCCCCTTCCCGACCTCCGCTCCCCCCGCCGGCGGTCCGATGGCCCTACCGCTCCCGACCCACTTCCCCACTCCCGCTTTCGGTTTCCTCTTCTTCCGGGGGCGACCAGAATCCGGGATTCTGCGGCGCCGCCGCCGCCAACTGCGGCCCGTACAGGGCGGCGTTGAACATGATCCTGAAGTTGCCGAAGGGCTGCCCGCGCCACTGTGGCTTCATGCCCAGCAGGACGATCCGGCCCTCCCCGTGATGGACTTCCAGTCCCGCTGCATATCCCCGCACGTATTCCTCGCCGAGGAGGTACCCTGAAAGGAGGGGCGACCCGTCAGCCGGATACTTGGCGAAGACGGCACCCTGAAACCCTTCTTCGGTCGTGAACACCGGGCTCTGACCCACTACGACATTGGCCCTGGCCGGCATGCCCGACATCACCGGGTGTCCCGGGTCCACTTCCATCTCGACGATGGATCCGCTCTGGAAATACTCCGTCGGTTCCAGGTCTTCGATGACGTTCCTGACGGGCAGGTGGAATTGCTCGATGGCAAAGCCACTGCTGTTGTTCAACGTCACCAGGGTGCCCCCGCTCCGAATGAACCGGTCCAGCTGGCGAACACCCTCTGCGCCGATCCCCCCCTCATAGCGGGGGGGCACGGAGCCCTTCGCAAAACCCTCCAGGATCTGGTTCCCGCTCATGTCGGCGATGATGATCACGTCATACCGGTCGCGCAGTCCGCCGGCCAGGACGTCGGCATTCCGCAGACTGGTGGGCTCGAAGTCGTACCGCTCCAGCAACCAGCGGGTCCAGCCTTCGTCCATGGAGGGATTCCAGGGACGGTACAGACCGACCCTCGGGCGATTCAGAGGCCGAGCCCCCGCGGCGGACCCCGACACCTGCAGGTGCAGATCCGAGACCAGGCTGCTCCGCAAGGCTCCGCCGAGCCCCGATATGACATAGCGGCCGGTCGAGCCGGGCTCGCCCTCGCCGGCCGAGCCCGGCGCGAAACTGACCTGCCCACCGCCGGCCCACGCCCGGTTTAACGCCTTGAACACGTTGTTCTGCGCCGGATCCAGGACCAGGGTCCCCCCACCGCCGCCCTGGCCGGGGGGAGGTACGATGGCCGCCGCCACCGGGTGACTGTCGAA
>JAHEKK010000151.1 GCA_024638395.1 Gemmatimonadota bacterium
CGCTCCTGCCGGCCGCGAGGGCTGCCCGGGTGGATCCGGCCCTGGCCATGCGTGCCGAGTGAAGCGGCCGACCGCGGGGATCCGAACGCGATGGCCTGGGTGGCGGCGCCTACCATGGGTTGAAGCTTCGTCTCTCTCGACGAAGGAGGAACCATGGACGGGGCCTTGCCCCGGGAATCAATCCTCCTTCAGCGCCAGCACAGGGTTGGTGCGGCCCGCCCGTCGCGCGGACAGCCATGCGGCCCCGAGGGCTACGGACCCGAGGAGTACCGGGACGCCGATCCAGGTGCCCGGGGCCGGCGAGTCGGCACCGAACAGGAACCCTGCAAGGAGTCGACTGGTGGCGAAGGCCGCCAGAAGTCCGACGGCGGTCCCCACGGCCACGAGCTTCATGCCGGAGCCGATGAGGAGAGCAACCACGCCTCGGGCCGACGCGCCGAGGGACATACGGATGCCCATTTCGCGGGTACGTGACGAGACCGAGAAGCTGACGATGCCGTAGAGGCCCAGGCTCGCGAGGGCCAAGGCCAGGGCGCCGAAGACCGATAGAAGTGCTGCGCCGGCCCGGGGAGGATAGAGTAGCAGGGCCAGGTGCTCCTCCATGGTCGTCTCGGACATCCTGACAACGCCCGGAGCGAGCTCGTCGAAGATCCGTCGGGCATCGGCGAGGAGTGCCGCCGAGGGTCGTGTCCCCCGGACGACGTACTGAAGGCCAAGGGCCCTGGTGGTGGGCTCGAAGTCCGGAAGATACAGGTAGGGCCGAGGCGCCTCACCAATGGTTCGCACCTTCGTGTCGGCCGCCACGCCCACGACTTCACGCTCCGTTCCGGACACCGCGATGAGCTGCCCCAGGGCGTTCTCTTCGGGCCAGAACCTGCGGCTGAAGGCCTCGGACACCACGACCTTGGGCGCGTCGCGGTCGACCGCTTCCTGGAAAACCCGGCCCTCCACGATTCCCACGTCCATGACGTCGAAGTACGAGGTCGAAACGACGGCGAAGTCGATGTCGTGGGCGGCCCGATCCGGCGAGGCCGGCTGGCCGGGGATTTCCATACCTGTGGTTTGTATGCCGAATCCCAGGGGCATCCGGTCCGTTTGAGCGACCGATGTAACGCCGGGCAGGCCCGTGAGTCGCTCGGCGATCTGCTCCTCCAACACCCGCGACTCCTCTATCCCGACCCCCGACATCTCGAAATTGGGCCAGACGATGGCAGCGTTGCCGGTGTAGAAGCCCGGATCCGCCTGCTGGGCCCGGCGGAGGGAGCCCAGGAACAAGGAGGCGCCGACGAGGAGCACCAGGGACAACGAGACCTGGGCCACGACCATGGTGTCCCGCAGCGAAAAGCGCCTCCCGCGACTCGAGGCCCCTCTCTTTCTGAGGGCGGCGACTACGTCTCGCCGGCTGGCCTGCAGCGCCGGAGCGAGTCCACAGAGTATGGCTCCGAGGAATGAGACTCCGGCCGTCCAGGCCATCACCCGGCCGTCTATCCTAAGATCGAGATTGATGGGGATGGGGGTGGGTGGATTGAAGGCGCCGATCAGACCGACGGTCCATGAGGCAAGCAACCATCCCACCACTCCGCCGAGTAGACTGAGGAGCAGAGCCTCCACCAGAAGCTGACGCAGCAGATTTCCCCTGGTCGCCCCCAGGGCCAACCGCACTCCGATTTCTCCTTGCCGCTCCTCGCCTCGGGCGAGGAGGAACCCCGCCAGGTTGGTACAGGCTACGAGGAGGACCAGGCCGACGACGGCGAGCAGAAGCGCTGCGGTCGGATAGAGGTATCCGTCGATGCCCGGGTTGATGGACACGCGCTCCGTCGGGACGACCGACATGAGGCGGTTCATGTTGGTGTCGGGCAGATCCTCCGACCACCGGCGCGACAGGGCGTCGATGGATCCATGCGCCTGTTCGGCGGAGATGCCGGGGAGCAGGCGGGCCTTCACGAAGATGCTCCGCGACCTGCGATTATCCAGCTGCCCTCCGCTGCTGGCTCCCGTCACCGCGTCGGTCATGGTGAGGGGGGCCCAGACATCGGTTCGAATCCCCGGGAACGTTCCGGTGAAGTTGTCGGGTGCGATCCCGACGATGGTATAGGGGCGGTGATTGATGCGGATGTCCTGGCCGATGACGGCGGCCTCCCCGCCGTAGGCTTCGAGCCAGAAGCCGTGGCCCAGCACCGCGACCCAGTTCTCGCCGGGTCCGGATTCGTCTTCGCTGTCGAAGAGCCGGCCCATCTCCGGTTGGATCCCGAGAAGGGGGAAGTAGCCGCCTGACACCAGCTCCCCCAGGAGAATCCGGGGAGCTTCTTCGGGGCCTCCCTGGGCTATGAAGGTTCGAGTGCCGGCAGCGTCTACGAAGACCTCGTTCTGGTTTCTGAGCTCCTGTAGGTCGATGTACGACATCGTGGCGTACTCGAAGCCTCACGAGTCACGCATGTAGACGTCGACGAGCTCGTCTGCGTTCTGGGCGGGGAAAGGCCGGAACAGGACCGAAGTGATCACTCCGAAGGCGGCCGAATTCGCACCGATGCCCAGCCCCAGGGAGAGGGCGGCCACCGCCGTGAACAACGGGGTCTGCTTCAGGCGTCGAAGGGCGTAGCGCCCGTCCACCAGAAGGGCGTCCAGGGGCCCGCGGCGGCCGGACTTCGGCGGGTGGCCACCATAGGGAGCGGATTTCTGCCGCAGTAGGCGGCGGGCCGCGACGGCGTCCTTCACGACGAACCGGATGTCGGAGACGGCGCGCCCGATTCTCCCTGAGGCCGAGCGTGGACGGGGGCGGGCCAACAGCTCCTCGATCTCCGCCGGATGATCCTGCCGCAGGTTCCTGGGGTAGAGAGCGAGGAGCCAGCGACGCCACCCCCGGGGCTTCATGGCGCCCTCCGGGGCAGCAAAGACTTCTGGCGCGCCGAGTCGAGGACCCGCTCGAGGATCTCGAGCTCCTCGCGGAGGGCCTGCCGGCCCGCCGGGGTGATCCGCCAATACCTGCGGCGGGTGTCGCCGCTCTCGTCGGGTCGCTCGCCACTCTCCCGGATCCACTCGTCCGCCGCGAGGCGCTTCAGTGACCCGTAGAGGCTTCCCGGGCCCAACGTGACCCGTCCCTCGGTTCGTCGTTCTACTTCGTCGACGATGCCGAGCCCGTGGCGTGGCGCGTCGGCAAGGGCCAGGAGTACGTGGAAGCAGGCAGTGGGCATGGTCCGGTTCGGAACCGTCACGGTCGCGCTCCGTCAATAGACTATCAGATGTCGATATTTATCAGATTCTGATAGATACGGACCCGGGGCCGCCGAAGTTTCAGGGCGGCGGGCGGATGGTCAGGGGATCAGGTCGAGCCTGAGGCCCAGGCCGAAGGACACATAGGACATGGGCGTTCCCAGCTCCGTCGCGTCGGAGCCGAGATCGACGCCGGGGTCCAGGGTTTCGAACTGTGCCCCGGCTGTCACGGCGAACCGGTCTCCGATGGCGACCAGAACCCCCGCGGCCGTATGAATCGCCCACGTGTCTTCCGTCTCGATGGTTGCCGCGACGATGGACGACTCTGCCGTCCGGCGACTGGCACCTGCGCGGAACCAGGGTCTCAACCGGCGGTCGGTCGACAATTGGGCCTCCATGCCCGCAAAGAGCCCGGAGGCCCGCACGTTGCCCCGCGAGCTGCACTGCCCGCAATCGAAGGAGACGCGGTCCCAGCCTCCGTACACCGAGAGCGGCGAGAACACACGGACCAACACCATGCCCGTGAGTCCCAGCGAAGCGTCCGGGCCCTGATCTCCGAAGGCAGACACCGGCGTGGTGACCCGGGGCACGAGCTCGACGGCCAACCGGCTCTGCGCCGTACCGCCCGGTGCCAGGGTAGCCATGGCCACCAGGGCTGCCAGAAGAGGGTCGAGGAGCGGGAACGTTGGCCGAGGTACCGGTCGGTGGCTTTCTCTGGATGCTTCGAGCATGACCTTCGTGCATTGGGGGCGTGGCCGGGCGCCGGCCCTTTTTCGTCCGGGCCGTTGGCTGCACAAGAGGTTAGGCCGGTGTCGAGAGATCGCCAAGCTCCGTGGGCGTCAGGGGGGCGGAGACCGCCGCCAGGGCGGCTGTTCGGCAGCGGTACCCGCTGCGTGACGGACCGCCGGTTTTCGTCCATCTTGTTGGGCCGCCCACGGGCCTGTGGTTCCCAGGTCGCCCTTCGCCCGGTTCCTCCCATCCGACCCGCCAAGGACTCCAGTTGACCTCTACCGCGACGACGTCCCCCTCCCGTGTACCGGCAGACCCCCGGGAGGTGTATCGGGCACGGGCGACGGACTTCGACCGGGAAGCGGTGGAGAAGCAGTCTTCGGTGAATCGGTTCGCCCGGGCCCGCCTGGTTCTTTTCCTACTGACGGCTTTCCTGACATGGACCGTCCTCGGGTGGGGCTGGGGAGCCCCGGCTGTAGCGGCGCTCGTCGCCATGACCCTCCTCTTCGTGGTGATGGTGAGGCGCCACCGCAGGGCTCGGTTGCGACTGCGGCGCGTCGAGATCATGGCCGAGGTCAACCGCGAAGCCGTGGCCCGGGTGGACCGGGATTGGAGTGGGATTCCCGAGCCTCCCGCCTTCGACGTGGCCGGCAACCACGACTACGCCAAGGACCTCGATCTGGCGGGGTATGCGTCACTTCTGCATCTGGTCGGGACCTGCGGCACGGCGCCGGGATGGAAGACGCTATGGGGGTGGCTGCAGGGGCCGGCCGGTGCGGAAGACCTGCGGCGCCGCCAGGAGGCGGCGGCTGAGCTGGCCGACGATCTGGACTTCCGGGACGCCGTGTCCGCAGAGGCCCGGTTGGTGGACGAAGGCCTTGGCAAGGGGCTCGATGGCTTTCTCGCCTGGGCCGAAGGGGTGCCCTCTGAGGTGGGCCGCCGGCGATGGCTCTACTGGGCTGCGAGGCTGCTGGCCGTGATCAATGTCGTCTTCCTGGTCCTCCGGGTCCTGGAGGTGATCCCCACCGCCCCACTCGCCTGGTCCCTCTTGATCTCCACCGCCGTGGTTGCGCCCTATGTCCGGTCCATGCACCGGTTCTTTGCCCAGGCGGAGGGCAATGAAGCGGGCGTTCGCGAGTACGGGCCGCTGATGGCTCTTTTGGGGGATGCGAGCCTGGAATCGACGTGGGGCCGGGAGGCCCGGGAGCGCCTGACTTCCGGCGACCGGGCTGCCGCCGACGAGATCGACGCCCTGCGCCGGCTGCTGGACCTGGCCGAGGTCCGGCGTTCACCGCTCTTTCATGGGCCCCTCCTTCTGATCCTGCTGTGGGACGTGCACGTACTCCGGGGTCTCGAAGCGTGGCGTCGGCGTTCAGGAAGCCACGTTCGGGATTGGCTCGCCGTGCTTGGTGAGGCTGAAGCGCTCACGGCTCTTGGAGGACTGGCGCACCAGAACCCGGAGTGGGTCGACGCCGCGGTCGACGGGACGTCGGACCGGATCCGGGGCAGGTCCTTGGCCCACCCTCTGATCCCTCCGGATGTGCGTGTTGCCAACGATGTGGAAGTGGGGCCTGCAGGCTCCTTTTTGTTGGTGACCGGATCCAACATGTCGGGGAAGTCGACCCTCCTGCGGGCCATAGGGCTGAACGCCGTCCTGGGACAGGCTGGGGGCCGCGTGTGCGCACGGGGCTTCTCCATTCCGCCGGCGCGGGTCGTCACCTCCATGCGAGTGGATGACTCGCTGGCCGGCGGCGTCTCCTTCTTCATGGCCGAGCTTCGGCGGCTGAAGCACGTGGTGGACGTCGCGGAGTCGGAAAAGGGTGGGCGGTGCGTCTTCCTCCTGGACGAGATCCTGCAGGGTACGAACTCCGCGGAGAGGCGTGTCGCAGCTCGATCGGTCGTTCGTCAACTCGTTGCGGCTGGGGCAATTGGGGCCGTGACCACCCATGACCTCAGCCTCGCGGGGACTCCCGACCTGGAGCGGATCGCCGTCCCCGTCCACTTCACGGAAACCGTGGGTGGGGGAGGAGAAGGGCTGACCTTCGACTACCGGCTTCGCCCGGGAATCGCCCAGTCGACGAACGCACTGAAGCTGCTCAAGCTCGTGGGCCTCGGCGACGGGGAGTAACTTGCCTATACTGACAGGGACTTGCGATCCCGCCCGGGGACTCGCTCAAAGCAACCGGCCTCCCCGGTCCCGACCTTCCCATAGTCGATACTCGACGACCATTCACTCCCACCGACAGAACCAGCGCTCATGGGTCAAGCCCTGACCACCCTGCCTCGCCGCGGGTTCGGACAGACGAGTCGGAGCGATCTTTGGTGGCTGAAGCCGCTGCTCGTCTTTCTGGGCCTCTCCGCATTCATCGTGTACTCCACGTGGGCGGCGCTCCAAAACGCCCACTTCGAGTACCAGGGGTACCTCTCCCCCATGTACTCGCCGCTGTTCTTCAGCCCGGTCGGTGTCGAATCGCACCATGCGTGGTTCGAAGCCCTGCCGGGTTGGTGGCCCGTGTGGCTGCCTCTCTTCCCGGCGTTTCTGATCCTCTGGGCACCGGGCGGCTTCCGGTTCACCTGCTACTACTACCGGGGCGCCTACTACAAGTCCTTCTGGGGCTCGCCCGTCTCGTGTTCCGTCGGAAAGGCGCAGAAGGGATATGGGGGCGAGAAGCGGTTCCCCCTCCTACTCCAGAATCTCCACCGCTACTTCCTCTACTTTGCCCTGATCTTCATCGTGGTCCTGGCTCATGACGTCTACAAGGGCATGTTCTTCACCGACGCGGCGGGGAACACGGAGTTCGGAATCGGCGTCGGCACGTTGGTGCTCGCGTTGAACGTGGTGCTTCTGAGCGGCTATACGTTCGGCTGCCACAGCCTCCGGCATCTGGTCGGGGGCAGGCTCAACGTCCTGTCCAACAAACCGACGCGGCACAAAGCGTGGAAGGGTGTCACCTGGTGTAACGTACGGCACCAGCTCTTCGCGTGGTTGAGCCTCTTCTGGGTGGGGTTCACCGATTTCTACGTGCGGATGTGTTCCATGGGCGTCTGGACGGACCTGAGGATTTTCTGATGGCCGACTACGAGACCCACGAATACGACGTCCTCATCATCGGAGCCGGCGGGGCTGGGCTTCGCGCCGCCATCGAAGCGTCCGCGACCGGCCTTCGGGTCGGCGTGGTCTGCAAGAGCCTTCTCGGAAAGGCACACACCGTGATGGCCGAGGGAGGGATGGCAGCCTCCCTGGCAAACGTGGACGAACGGGACAACTGGCGCGTCCACTTCGCAGACACGATGCGAGGAGGGCAGTATCTGAGTCAGTGGCAGATGGCCGAGTTCCACGCAAAGGAGGCCCCGGCTCGCGTGAATGAGCTCGAAGCCT
>JAHEKK010000152.1 GCA_024638395.1 Gemmatimonadota bacterium
TCCGGTGGAGAAGAAATCGCTGGGATCATAGAAGGGGTTGTCCCCGTCTCCAGGCGCCGATGCCATCCGTACCAGGGAGTAAGGCAGGATCTCGAGACGGCGGGGCGGACTCAGATCGCGGAGTCCCTGAAGCCGGCCGAAGCGCGACACGATCGCCGACTCCCCCCGGGAGAGGGGAGCCCAGACACTGGTTTCCTGGTGGCGGGCGATGACCCGGACGAAATTGATCCCCCACGTCTGCTCACGGGCCGCTCCGAAGCGGAGCTGGGAGTAGGGGATGCGAAATTCCGCGGTCCAACCGCCGTCGTCGGTTGAGGTGGCCACGTCCCAAACGGCGTCCCACGAGTCATCCTCGTTGGTGTCGTCGAAGTGGTAGCTGTCTTTCTTGACACCGGCCGGGTTGACGCCGAACCGGAATGCGGTCCGTCTGTCGTCGTAGCTGTCGATGACGACTTCAAGCCAGTCCGAGTACGGCTCCTCGTCCCGACGTGCGAGCTGGGCGACGATGGCCTGCGCATTGCTGTCCAGGGCGCGCATGGCCACGTAGAGGGCATCGGGCCCGTAGAGTACCCGTGCCTCGGTCGGCTCCGCCGGGGCGGCGCCCTCTGCGGGCTCGAATTGGACGAAATCATTGGCCACCGCGACCCCGGACCACTGGGGATCATCCAAACGTCCATCCAGGATCGGGGGCGGGCCGGCCAGGGGCGTCGCTTCGAGCGTCGGAACGGTCCGGCTGAGGCTCACGGACTCCTCCTGCAGATCCTGACCGCTCACGGCCGCGGCGCATAGACACCACAACCCGGGTACGGCACCGGCCAATCCTCGTCGACGTCCCATCCCACACCTCCCCACAGCGGATTATCGTTACCGATGGCCGCGCACGCGGCCCAGACCCGTCAGGTATGACGATGCCACGTACAGAAAAGTTGCGCAGTCCCCCCATGGTCGGCGCGGCCTTCTTCAAGGCCCACGGTCATGGGAACGACTACCTGGTCTTTTCGGCAGGAGACGATCTTGCCCTCACGACACAGGCCATCCAAACCCTCTGCGACCGGTGGCGAGGCGTAGGAGGTGACGGCGTGGTCGTCGTGGGGCCAAGCGGGGACGGCGCGGTGGCGAGCCTGCGCATGTTCAATCCGGACGGGTCCGAGTTCGAGCGGTCGGGCAACGGCCTTCGCATCGCCGCCCTCTATCTCTTCGATCGGGGGTTGGTGGGTCACGACCCGTTTCTCGTGACGGTGTCGGGTGACGACGTGCGCATGTGCGTCGGCGAGGGCAGGATCCCGGCCATCCGGGCTGAAATGGGCCCTGTGGAGTTCCCCACGGGGCCGCCCTTCGTGGAGGCCGGATCTCTGGCCGCCGACGGGAAGCTCGCTCTGCCCGGCTCCTTTCGGGTTTTGCCCGTCTCGGTGGGGAACCCTCACGCGGTGGTGTTCGGGGAGTCGTGGACCCGGACGGACCTGGAGCGCTTGGGTCCCTTGGTCTCGAGCCACGAGGCTTTTCCGCAGGGAACGAACGTGCAGCTCGTCGACCAGGTGGGGGATCAGGCGCTGTCGATGCTCATCTGGGAGCGAGGTGTGGGGCGTACCGCTTCATCGGGTACCTCGGCTTGTGCCGCGGCCGCCGCCGCCGTCAAGAGCGGCCGGCTGGAGCCTGGTTCCGTCACGGTCGGGATGGAGGGAGGCCAATTCCGGGTGGCCGTCGGCGTGGACTACGCCGTGGCGTTGGAAGGCCCCGTGCAAGCCGTCTGTTGGGGAGAAGTCGACGCCCGCCTCATCGCCTCGGCGGGGGACCCGCCACCGGAGAACTGATACTGATCTCCGTCCGGCGGCCCGCCCCTGAGGGCCGGTGTACCGTCAGGTCCTGACCCGGGACAACAGGAGGACGGCGGCCGCGAAGAAGAGCATGTTGGGCAACCACGCTGCCCAGAAGGCCGGCAGGCCCCCGGACGAACCGATCGCCCCGAAGACCCGGAGGAGCATCATGTACAGGATGGTGGAGCCAAGAGACGCCCCGATGCCGAAGGCCGCTCCTCCCCGCTTTGCCGTGGTCGCAAGGGGGGCCCCGAACAGGATGATGACCATGGTCGCCGCCGGAATGGCCAGCTTCTGTTCCTTCTTGACCAGGAGCTCGTTGGGATTGCCGCCGGAGCGGTAGATCGCGTCCGCCTTCTCGCCCAGCTCGGCGTAGGTCAGCTCCTCGTCGCCCGGCGGCTCCTCCAGCAATTCCTCGGGAGGAAGATCCAGGTGCCGGGGACGGTAGCGGTCGAAGGCATAAGCGACCTCTTCGCCCTGTGGGGAGATCTTCCTGAGGTATCCCTGATGGAAGGTCCACCCGGCGTGATCGGTGTAGAACGCCTGCTCAGCCCAGACGTGGCGTAGAGAGCCGTCGTTCTCAGGGACTTCGAGGACAATGCGTTCCATCGACCCCGAAGCGACCAGCAGGCGCTGGACGGAGAGGGTCTCCTGCTCCTTCGTCTGGTAGACGAAGTTCTGGCGCCACTCCTTGCGGACCTCCCGCTCCTTGAACCACTCGGCCGATTTCCGGTTGGTGACCGGCACCACGTCGCTCATATAGAGCGCGAATCCGGTGAGGACCGCGCCCATGACTCCCAAAGGGAGTACGAGGCGGTGGAACGAGATCCCGCCCCCCTTGGCCGCCACGATCTCCGAATGCGTCGTCATGGAGTGGACGGTGAACACCGCCGCCACCAAGCCTGCGATGGGGAACGACAGGAGCATGTAGTGGGGATACATGTACAGGTATCCCATCCCCATCTCGAACAGTGAAACGCCCCGGTCCAGGTGGTCGTCCAACTTTTCCGTTACGTCACCCAGCACGAAGAGCAACGGAGCTCCGACCACGAAGCGGATGAAGAGACGCAGGAAAGCGCCCGCCACCATCCGGTCCAGGATCCGGATCATGCCTCGAGCCACCTTCGATAGGGCGTGGAGGTCCAGCGCCAGACGCTACGCCAGATCTCGGTCCAACCGCCCCCGCGGGCAGACGCCACCCAGTTGCCCATCTTGCCCACCATGACGACGCCGGCGATGAGGAAGATGAAGTTGGGAGCCCACATGACCCAGAAGGGGTCGGCCAGCCCTTTGTCCGCCAGCTTCTCCCCACCGATCAGACCCATCCAATAGACCGACATGACGAGGGCGGAAACGGAAATCACCATTCCCACGCCCCCTCTCGGGAAGCGGACCCCGATCGGGGCCCCGATCAGGACGAACACGATACATGCAAACGCGATGGTGTACTTCTTGTGGATCTCCACCTCGTGCTTGTTGACCTGTCTGCGGAGCGCCTCCATTCGGGTTACGCTGGTCCGGGTCGTGACGGCCAGCGTCTGGGTCATTCCGTCGGGAGGCAGGTTGGCGGTCTGCGCAAATACCGTCGTTCGCTGGCCCTCGGCCGAGGCCTTTCGTAGAGAGTCCGCTGCTGGACCGATCCCCAGGGCCCGCTCCACGGCTTCCTTCGAACGGGCCGCCGCTTCTTCTCGGGCGCTGTCCAACTGGCCCTGCTTCTGGAGTACCTGATCCTTCAGCATCGCGATCGACATCTCACGGTCGCTTCGCTGATCTCCGTCGTGACGCTCGAGAACGTCGCTGACGCCTCGCATGACGACCACTTGTCGGTCGAACGTCATCTGCTGGAAGGTGCCATCCTCACCCGAGCCCACCTCGTACATGTGCCCGCTGTACAGCCGTAGGTATAGGTCCGTGAGGCTGCGGTTCAGGGTCATCTCGCCCCGGTCCGCGTAGGTCGTGCGCCGAGATCCGCCGCGGCTGACGTCGTAGATGACGATGTCGTAGAGCTCCGACGTGGACGGGTCGATGCGCTCGGCCTTCAGGAAGTAGGGTCCGGTTCCGTCGTCCGTATCGATCCTGTTGACCACCCGCTCCTTCAACTGGAACGTGGGGCTCTTCTGTCCGATCGAGATGCTCAGGTTCTTGAGCCGGTGGTTGGCTTCGGGGAGCACTCGATCGTTGAATCCATAGGTGACGCCGGCGAGGAGGATGCCGCAGGCGAGGACCGGCACCAGGAGCTTCCGAGGCCGGATCCCTCCGGCGGACATGGCGATGATTTCGCTGTGAGCCGCCAGGTCGCTGAAGGTATACAGCACGGCCACCAACACCCCGAGGGGGAGCGTCAATGCGATCGTGTGGGGAAGCGCCAGAAGGACGAACTCGATGATGATGTCCCAGGGGAGTCCTTTGCCCACGAGGCGTTCCAGCCGCTGGGCAATCGCGTTGACGAAAAGCAGCCCCGTCAAGAGCGAAAACGCGAAGAGGAATGGTCCCAGGTGGGAACGGACGAGGTAGCGGGTGAGGATTCCCATGGATCAGACCCCGTCGGGCCTAGGCCGGGCGCTCGGGTGCATGGGCATCGATCTGTCGAACCGTCCTCGTGGCTGTCCTCGGCCGGGAGAGACGCCCCCGCCGGTTCTTGTTGTTTCCCGCCCACGGGCGGGGCAACCTTCTACACCTTATCTAAAGTACCGATCCCCATCGAGTCCTTTGAAGCCAACGTCCCGGTTCGCGACCGATAGAACAGCACCCGAAGCGGACGCCGGAGCTCTCCTGTGATTGGAGGCGGCGTACCGTGGCTTGTGGTGCTCCTCGCCCTGTCGGTTGTGGGCGGGGGGGCTGGGAAGGGAGCGTTGGAGTCATCCCGCCCCGCTTGGGAAGCCCACGGAGATACGATCCTTTGGATCCCGCCTCCCTTCCGCACGCCGGTGCGTCTCACGGGTCCGGTGGCCCCACCGCCCACGCTCATCAGTCTCGGCATGGCGAGGATTCCGGTGACCCGCCTGGGCCTGCCCGGCCTCCGCCTTCCCCCCGAGGCCATCGCGGAGGTCCGCTTGGCCGGGGCCCAGGGAGCCCTGGTCCGCTTTGGCCCCCTGGGGCGCCCGGTGGGCCTCGCCCAGGTGCCCCAAGGCGGCCCCCTGGGAGAGGTGGTGGCAACGGGACCCCGCCTGGTGAGCCAATTCGCAGACCTCGGCTTCGAAGTTCGTGGGTCGGGGCAGGTGGGCGGGGCCTGGACGGAGTTCCGGCCCTGCGACCGCACCGTGCAAGGAACCTGCGAGCCCTCTCTGTTGCCGGAGCTGCAACCGGACATCCGCTTCGCCGTCCGTTCCGACGGTACGATCACCGACCGTATTCGAGTCCAGGTCGACTACGACCAGGCCAGGGAGTTCGCCGGCGCCAACCAGATCAACGTCCGGTATGAGGGGCAGCCGGGCGAGTTCGTGCAGCATTTCGCCGTGGGGGACGTCCAGTTCGAGCTTCCCCGTTCGCACTTCATCCAGGGTGGAGTCCCGGCGGGGAACTTCGGCTTCCAGGCGGGCCTCGAAGCCGGGCCGGTCTCCATAGAGTCGGTTTGGGCCCAGCAGAGCGGGGAAGTGACGTCACGCCGTTTCCGCCTCGAAGAATCCGGCCGCGGCTTTACCCAGGCGGACACGTTGATCCTGGACGACGCCGACTTCGTTCAGGGGCAGTTCTTCTTCCTCTTCTCACCCGATGGGCTCAGCGACTATCCCCACGTCGACGTGTTGTCCCTGTCGCCGGGCGACGCCCTTCCGTCCCAGTCGCCGGGGGCCGAACCCATTCAGCTCTACCGTTCGGAGATCGACCTCTTTGCCCGGCAGCAGGTGGAGGGGTACATCCAGGCCGATGCCGTCGCCGGGGAGGGGACCGACCAGGTCACCGAGTCTGCCTGGTTCCGCTATCTCCAGGCCGGCCAGGACTACGTCGTGCACCCCAGCGGGCTCTGGGTCGCCCTGCGCACGCCCCTCAGGGCCGACGAGATACTGGGCGTCACCTACGTCACCCAGACGGGGGATACGGTCGGCACCTACAACCCCGAGCGCATCTACAACGCGGGTGGTCGGCCCCAGCTGCGGCTGCTCAAGGCGTCGGCCGGACAGCACCAGCCTGGCCGACCCACCTGGGAGACGGAGATGCACCAAATCTACCGGGTCTCCGGCTCGAACGACGTCGATCCCTCTACCGTCGACCTTACCGTTTCCCTGGGGGAGGCCAGCGCGGGACGTACGTTCACCCGACGTGCCAATGGGGACGTGCTGACCTATCTGAAGCTCTTCGGAATGGACGAAGAGTCTCCCCAGGACGTTGTGGACGAAACCCAGGTGTACCGGCCGGCCCTCGATTCCTTCGACGATCAGCCCCCGGTCTCCGGCACCTTTGTCGTCTTCCCGACCCTGGAGCCCTTCGCGGATCCGCCGCCGCTCCGTTCCATCTCCTTGCCCCCCGAGGAGGCGGCCGAGATCCTGGGCGCCAACCGAAACGAGCGGATCTACCGGGCTGAAGATCCCTTCGAACGGGAAAACGGGGCGGTGTTCCGCCTGAACCTCGCGTACGAGGTGCGCGGGAGCGGCCCGGCGTCGTCGTTCGCCCTGGGTGCCGTCGGGATCCGCGAGAACACCGAGCGGGTCACGCTGGGGGATCGGCTCCTGGTGCGTGACGTGGACTACTTCATCGACTACGAGCTCGGCCAGCTCACGCTCACCAATCTGGACGGTCTCCTGGTGAGCAATCCCGGCCGGGTGCTGGAGGCGTCCTGGGAGCAGCGGAGCCTGTTCCAGATCGCACCCACGTCCGTATTCGGCTTGAACGCCCAGTACCGCCTCGGGGAGTACGGCGCCCTCAACCTCATCGGACTCTATCAGTCCGAGGACGAACTCCTCAGGAGGCCGCAACTCGGCGTGGAGGCTGCGGCGGTGGCCCTGGGTGGTTTGAATGGTCAGTTCAACGCCCGGGCTCCTCTCCTGGACCGCTTGATCGATGGGATTCCCGGGCTGCGTGAGAGGGGGGATTCCTCGTCCGTCCGCCTCACGGGCGAGGCCACGGTGTCCCTTCCCAACCCCAATACCCAGGGGGCGGTCTACATCGATGATTACGATGCGGCCAACGCCCGCCCGCTTTCGGTCCAGTCGCCGGACTGGCGCCTGGGGAGCCGCCCTGCCTTTCTGGACGGCGCCGAATCCGCTCTCCCGGCGACCCCCGACGTGACGAACCTCTCCGCCATGACCTGGCAGCACTCGTGGATCGTCGAGGGTCTGGGCGGAGACAGCCTCGGCGTCTTTCAGGGCTTCGATCCCAGGGGCGAGATCGACCAGCAGATCCGGATCACCGGTAGCGCCATCCGGGAGAACGGCCTTTTCGTACGGTCGGCGAAGATGGACACTTCGTCGACGGCGTGCCCGGCGGCCTGGCGGGCATGCACGTGAAGAACAAGGAGACGGAGCGCGCGATCCGCGACTGGCTCGTCGAGCACGACCTGCTC
>JAHEKK010000153.1 GCA_024638395.1 Gemmatimonadota bacterium
TCGTCCTTGACCGAATCGTACGCGGGATCCCACGACATGATGCGCCGCTCGCCGGCCAGCACCGCCAATGATCGTAGCGCCTTCGAGACGTCGGCCGCTCCCTCCAGACCCGGCACCCGATGGAGATAGTTGCCCGCTACGACCCAACGGCCATAGGGGTCGGGCCGGATCCGACGTGTCGCGGTTTCGTCCCGGTACTCCCCGGTCAGTCCGAAGAGGATCGTGCTCTCCAGGCTTCCGTATCCTCCGAACCCCACCACCCCTGAGATCACGGCCCGATGCTCCGGTGACGCCGCGGCCAGGATCACCTGGGGACAACCGAAGGAGAATCCCACGAGGCCACACTCCGCACCGGGCCGGCATTCGCGGACATGGTTCACTGCGTCGGCAACGGCGCGGTGTCCCGGGGCAGGGTCCAGGTTCAACTCGCGCCAGGCCTCGACGCGGGGGATGAGGACCGCTGCGCCGCTTCCGGCCAACGCCCCCGCGAAACGCACCAGCGCGGGGTGGTCCTCACCGGCCACGGTGACGCCGTGGAGGACGATCCACGTGGGCGAATCGGGCTCTTCCCAGGGGCCGTAGACGACCGCGCCTCGTTGCCCCTCGCCCAGGGAGATGCGTCGCGGTAGGGCGGGGGCCGGTCGGGCCCACCGCCAGAGGTAGCGGGCGACGCGAAGCGAGGGACTCCTCAGAGGATGCTCCAGATCCGTGGGACAGCGGCAGGCCACGGGCATGAGGTTGCCAATGGAGGGGGCTGTTGCGAACTATCGGAGTCGAAGCCCACCCGCGTCTCCTGCCTTCTCAAGATGCCTCATCCTCACCCCGTTCCGCACCGGAGCGCCCGTTGAGCCGAGCGGAACCCCGGGGCCGGCCCGAAGTCGTTGATCCGGACGCTTTGAAACCGCCCTACCGCGACGCGGTCATCGCCGGCGCGGCCGTCTTCGCCCTCTATGTCGCCACCCTCGCGCCGAGCACCGCCTGGTGGGACGCCAGCGAGTACATCGCAACCGCCCATACCCTCGGCATTCCCCACCCGCCGGGGAACCCCCTTTTCGTCGCCCTCGCCCGGACGTGGTCGATGCTCCTCGCCCCATTGGGCATCTCTCCCGCGGTCCGGATCAACCTATTTGCCGCGGCCACGTCGGCCGCTTCGTTCGCCTTCCTCTATCTGGTGGCCCACCGGATCCTGGCCGGCGCCGGCATTCGGGGCGTAGCGGGTCGTGTGGGTGGTGCGGTGTCGGTCTGCCTCGGCGCCACGACCTATACCGTCTGGGCCCAGAGCAACGCCAACGAAAAGGTGTACACTCTGTCGGTCCTCATCATCGCTGCGGTGACCTGGTTGGCCGTGCGGTGGAGGGACCGTGCCGACGAGCCCGGCGGTGAGCGCCTGCTCCTCTGGGCGGCCTATCTCATGGTCCTGGGCACCACGAGCCACCTGATGTCCGTGCTGCCGGTCGCCGCCTTGGCCGTCCTGGTGATCATGACCCGGTGGAGGACGGTCGCGAACCCGGCGTTCTTGAGCCGCCTCGCCCTGGTCGGCCTGGTAGGGCTGTCCTTCAGCTTCTTTCTTCCCATCCGGGCGGCGGAGCGGCCCGTCGTGAATGAGGGAGACTCGGTTTGCGAATCGCTGGGGGGAGCGGCTGTTGCCATCTACACGGCCGGCAAGAGGGGGTGTCCCGCCTTGGCGGCGAGTCTTCGCCGTGAGCAGTACCAGAAGCCTCCCTTGTCGGTTCGTATGTCGCCCTTAGGCCACCAGGTCCTCAACTACTTCCAATACCTGGATTGGCAATGGGCGCGTGGCCTACACCCCGACGAGATCCCCGGCTCGGCCCGGACCCCCGTGACCCTCGTCTTCCTGCTCCTTGCCGTCCTGGGGCTGGGAGTCACCCTGCGAGTAGACAGGTCCATCGGGATCTACCTTGCCATTCTGCTCGGGGTCCTGTCCCTGGGGCTGGTGTTCTACCTCAACTTCAGGTTCGGGTATTCCCTGGCCCCGGAAATCACCGACCGGTCGGCCCACGAGGTCCGGGAGCGCGACTATTTCTTCGTCGCCAGCTTCGCGCTCTGGGGACTCCTGGCCGGAATCGGTCTCACGTGGTGCTGGCAGACCCTTGCGAGGCGTGGGGGAGACCCGCGTCTGGCCTCTCCGGTTCTTCTGCTGGCCTTTGTACCCCTTGTCACGAACTGGCATTGGGCGTCCCGGGCCGGGGACTATGCGGCTCGCGACTGGGCCTACGACGTCCTGATGAGCGTCGAGCCCTACGGGGTCCTGTTCACCAACGGTGACAACGACACGTTCCCGCTGTGGTATCTGCAAGAGGTCGAGGAGATCCGCCGGGATGTGACTGTGGCTGTTGTCCAGTATCTCTATACGGAATGGTATGCGGGCCAGTTGATCGAACTGACCCGTCCGGATCGCCAGCGGCCCTACGAACCGGTCGTTCCGGGGCTCTACGACCAACGGCCCCCTCCCTCCGGGCCCGTCCTGTCTCTACGGGCCGACCAGATCTCGCAGATCGTGGATGGTCAGGCGCCCGCAGGGTTCTCGGTGCAGTTCGGGAATGTGTCCGTTGAATTCCCGGAGGGGATGTTCCTGGGGCGGGGCCACTACCTCACCCTCGCCATGATCGCCTCGTCCGGGCATGAGCGCCCCATCTACTTTGCGGGAACGGGTGGCGAGATGCAGAACGTCGGCCTGTCCCCCTGGGGAGTGAACCAGGGGCTCGTGACAAAGCTGGTCATGAGGGATATGGAGGCGGATCCGCCGGAGGGATTCGTGCGTACCGTAGTGCCCGGAATCGAGTGGGTGGACTTCCCTCGTAGCCAGCGGCTGGTGGACGAGGTATACAGCTATCGGGGCCTCGGCCAGCGAGACGTATGGCCCGACAACGCGACGTTGAACATCCCTGCCCAGTACTATTTCATGGCCGGCGCCCTGGCCGAGGCCGCGGCCGCCGAGGGGGACACGGCCTCGGCCCGCAGGTATGCGGACATGCGAGATGACTTTCTCAGTGTCGCCCAGGGGGGCCGGAAGGCCCTCCGGAGCTACTGACCACACCCGTTGGGGAGGACGACGCATGACGTCACGCCGTGAGTTCATGGGGACGATGGGAGCCGGACTGGCGGCAGCGGGTACGTCTGCCTCGGCCATGGCCTGCTCCACCAATCAGGACGCCATGGGTCTCTCGGACTCTGAAGCTCTGCTGGTCTCCGATCCCATGCATGTGGAGCCGGCGCCCGTCGGCTACGACCGGCTCCCACTTGCCTGGCACCAGGCTGCGGCCCGGAGACTGAAGGAGCGCCTCACCGACCTGGATCTCACCACCATCCTGCTGCGAACCGATCAGAACATCGTGTACTTCACGGGTTGCTTCAGAGGGTCGGGCGAGCGGAGCACGTGGACCGCGTTCCCAACAGACGAGGACGACACGGTCTACTGGTACTCACCGGGCATCGACCGGGATCTGATCGAGAGCTGGTGGGCCACGGAGAACGAGTACTACTTCGGGTACCCCCACGCCGAGGGAGCCTACCCGAATCGGGGTCGGGTGACGGTGGGACCGCCCGTGGACCTGTTCGGTTGGATGCTGGAGCGAGCCCGGCCGAAGGGCTTCCTCGGCCCCCGGGTCGGCGTGGATTGGACGCTGAGCGAGAGCGAACGACGCACCGCGGCGCGGCGGGCGCCCGGCACGGAATTCGTGAACATCGCCTCGGCGTGTCAGGCGATGCAGATCATCAAGACCCCGGAAGAGCTCGCCCTGACTCAGCGTGCCTATCGGTACTTCGATCGTATCCATGCCTTCGCCCGCGACTACATCCTGGAGCGGGGCACGGATCTCACCGACTTCGAACTGGGCCAGGCCCTCCAGGCCTACGGCATCGGTCTCCTCATGAACGACATCGACTACGATGGGCTACCCCATTCGGCGGTCGGGGTCGAGGTGACGTCGCACTACGTTCGCGCGGGAAGGGCGAGCGCATCGCCGCACCCGAACCAGTTCTTCTACGCCAAGGTCGAACGGGGTCAAACCGTCTATGTGAACACCGATATCAAGCTCGGTGGCCTCGGCGGAGAGGCCTATCGCAACTACCTCATCGGCCCCTGGACCCCCGAGCAGGAGAGAATGTGGGAGGTCGTGGCCGAGAGCATCCAGATTCAGGAAGAGGAGTCACGGGCAGGGGCGGTGTGCCAGGAGATCGCCCGGAAGATCCACCAGCACCAGGTCGACGCCGGCATGGCCGAGTACATCTACCATCGGCCCGCACACGGGCAGGGTCAGTTCTTCGTAGGGCACCAACCCCCCTTCATCGCCCTCGGAGACGAGTCGGTGCTGGAGGAGAACATGACGTTCTCCATGGAGCCGGGTCTCTACGACCCGAGTCGAGGAATCGGCATCAATCCGAGCGACAACCTGAGAGTGACGGCAGAGCGGGGCGTCCGTTTCAGCTCCATTCCGTTCTCCAAGGAATGGAGCTTTCTGGAGATCTGAGGGAGACTCAGCCTTGCGCGGCGTGCCAGGCGTCCAGCACCTCTCGTTCCCGGGCACGGCTCATCCCGAAGCCCCGGTTCTCCCGCTCCTCTGCGGGGCGGGTCTTATCCCATTCCAGCGTATCCCGGGCGGTGGTCGCCAGGGGCCTGAACGTGAGGCCCGCGGCCACCGCCGCACTCACGTCCACGAACATGAGGGGGTCTCCGGGAATCCATGACGGCAGGTCGGTCCAGGGAGCCAACTCCTGCGCCTCGAGGAATGCTTCAGGCACCCAGGTCAACTCGTAGGGATTCGTCATGACGCTCCCGATCTGGTCCAGCATGGAACCCATCGAGAGACGTTCGGCCGGCCCCGTTGAATGCGCGCACGCGGTATCGGTAGTTGGTTACCGGCTGCAGACCGCTGTCGGTGTAAGTTAAGACATCGGCACCCAGGGTCGCGATCTCCGCCCAGGCGGACCCATTCCAACGCTGCACGACGAAACCGTATTCATCGGCAAGGACATCGTCCCATGCGAGCAGGACCTCGAATGCCGAAATTGCCTGCGCAGTCAGGTTGCCGGGAGCGTCCGGCGGATCACCCGGCTCCAGGTCGGTGCGGATGAACATCTGGTCCACCAGGATGCTGTCCAACGCTCCGCTGGTGCCCGCCGTGCGATCCGTATCCGCGACCCGCACGTACACCGTTCCGCCGGTCGCGGGATCCAGGCTGTACGACTGCGCCGGCGCGCTGGCGTCGTCCACGGTGAACATGTCGGAATAGGTTAGGTCGTCGGTTGACCAGGCAAAGGTGAAAGCATCCCCGTCGTCGGAGGCCGTGGCGAATACCTCGGCAAAAAACGTCACCGCCGTGCCCGGCTGAACCTGGAATGCCCATTTGTGTTCCAGCTGGGAATAGCGCCTGCTGGGTTTACCGCCGGAGCTGCGCTCGGTGATGGTCTGCAGGGTGCCGTCCAGTACGTGCGTATCGGCATAAGTGCCACTGACATTGCCTTTTACCGGGATGTCGCTGTTAGCGTAACTGTCGCTGGCAGCCAGGTGGTCCAGTTGAAACGAATCGAGCTCCGTGCCGAATTCATCCCGGGCCGTGAAATAGAGGACATCCCCCAGGATTTCAACCTCGCAGAAATGCCGGGCCTGGGCCGCCGCCACGATATGTTCAAAGCCGGGATCCGGCGCATACAGCGGCGCCCCGCCCCCGCCGGTGGTGATGTGCTGTATGCCGTCGACGACAGCACGGGCGTAGTAATGGTTGTGCCCGGTGAAAATCACGTCCACACCGTGTGCCACGGCGAGGGGCTGTATGTAATTCTGAACATTGGCGTTATTGCCGTGGCCGCCTGCCGACCAGCCCGGCGCATGGAACACCAGGAACTTCCATGTCTTCGTGCTGGAAGCCAGGTCATCTTCGAGCCATGCATGTTGAATGGAACCCGGGCTGTAATTCACGTACTGATCGATGACGGTGATATGCGCCGGGCCGTAATCGAACGACCAGTAAAATCCGCCGGGCTCATAAAGATAGGGGAAGTATTTGTAGTAAAGGACGCCGGTGCGTTCGTGGTTGCCCCGCGCGCCGTTCAGGGGCATGTTCGCCTGGAATTCATTGGAGTTGGCGTAGGAGGCATCGAAGAACTGCAAAGCCCAGTGGGATTCCAGGTCACCGTCATTCACCCAGTCCCCCACGTGCAGCGTGATGGTCTGGTACCCCGGGTCCAGCGCGTAGGTCTGGATCATCTCGGCATTGACGAAGTCATGGTCGGCGGGATTGGAGCGGGTGTCTCCGTAAGCCAGGAATTTCACGTTGTCGGCGCCATCCGGTGGGGCGGCACGGAAAGAACCGCTGCCAACGGCGTCGGCGCTGCAGTTCGCCTGGTAGAAGTACTTGACGGAGGGAGTCAGCCCGGTGATCGTATACATGTGCTGGTGCTCATCGGTGCCAGCGCCGTTTTCGGTCGTGCCGGCGGATCCCGTCGAGTACGATGTATCCTCGCCCCACTCGATCGTGCAGGACTGCGTGCTGTCCAATTGCCACAGCACCGTCATCGCCGTGTTGAGCCCATCGAAGATCAGGTAAGGCCCTTTCTGCACGGCCGCGTTTGACAGGCCTGAAAAACCCAGTAAAAGGATGCCTGTCAGCATGTATTCGGGTAACCGTTTCTCAATGAACATGATCGTTCCCCTCTGCTAATCACCGGGAGTGGTTGTCATCAATGTGTTGTGCGTCTCCTATCGGCCCTTTTGTTGGTACGCCCAATGCGACCCTGACGTCCATGACCTGCATCAGCATCCGGATTGCGTCATGCAATTGGCATGAATGAATTTGCGCGAAAAAGGGCTTTGACCACTCGTATGATTTGCTAGGATGGCGGCTCAGGTAGCGGATGTGGCGGGAGCCCATGGCCGGAACTTCGAAGATCGCCATCTACGGCGCCATTGCCGCCAACTCGGCCATCGCGGTGAGCAAGTTCGTCGCCGCTTTTTTCACGGGCTCGTCCGCCATGCTCTCGGAGGGCATCCACTCGCTGGTCGATACCGGCAACGGCGTCCTGCTGCTGTTCGGCATCCGCCGAAGCAAGCGCCCGCCGGACGCCAAGCATCCCTTCGGTTACGGCAACGAGATTTTTTTCTGGAGCTTCGTCGTCGCCATCCTGATTTTCGCCCTCGGCGGCGGCATCGCGATTTACGAGGGTGTCCAGCACCTGCTGCACCCCCGCGAGCTTAAACACGTGCAGTGGAACTACATCGTCCTGACACTGGCCATGGTCTTCGAGGGTTTTGCCCTGAAGATCGCGCTGCGCGTATTTCGCCCGCAACGCCG
>JAHEKK010000154.1 GCA_024638395.1 Gemmatimonadota bacterium
CGCCCTCAGCTTCATCATGACGAAGGCCTGGAGCTTCAGGGTCAACTCCTCCTGATCGAAGGGCGCCCGGACGATCTCCCAGGCCCCGGCCCGAAGGGCCTCGATCCTCTGTTCCCGGTTCAGGGCATCCATGGTCAGGAGAACCACGGGGGTGGTCTTGAGGGCGGCGGAGCGAGCCCGGATGGATTGGATCAAGGCGGTGCCGGCCATGTCCGGGAGTTCACTATCCACGAGAATCAGATCAGGACTGACTCGCTTGAGGAGCTCCTGGGCCTCTTCCCCATTCCTGGCTTTGACGACGGCGTACCCTGCGGGACTGAGTATGCTCTCGAGGGACCGGACCGTCCACTCCTGGTCGATCGTCACCAGGACCAGAGGCGTCCGAGGGAACTCCGCCTGATCGGGCATAGCGCTCCGGCGCTCGGTGGGATTGTTGGATGGGATGGACATGTGCGCGGCGTATGCATAATCCATGCGCGCCTGGTAAACAAGTGTTTACTTGCCTCTCCCGACGGTTCCAGTCGGAAAAGCCGGAAAATCGGCCGACCAAAGGCACATTCATCCACTCTGGGTGTGGCTCGCCCACACCCGTCCGTCGCGAGGAGAACGCAGGCGGTCGCGAACATGCCACGAAGAATCGCCCGTGCTCGAGCGGAAGGCCCCCCTGGCCGCAAGGGACACGAAGGTCCCACGACCAACGATCACATGATCGACGATGGGGATCCCGAGACCGTCCCCGGCCCGGGCGAGGAGTTCCGTGACCCTCAGGTCTTCGAGGGACGGCTCGGGATTGCCCGAAGGATGGTTGTGGATCAGGACGAGGGACGCCGCATTGTGGATGATCGCGGCCCGGAACACCTCACGTGGGTGGATCAAAGAGGCGTCGAGGATACCCCGTGTGATCTGTCGTCTGCAGATGGGGACGTTCTGGGCATTCAGGATCAATACGTGGAACTCCTCGTGACGGAGGGACTCCACGTCGCCCCGTATGAGGCGCCAGACGTCGCCGGGGCCAGAGACGGGCACCCCGGGAAGGGCTGGCGCCGACGCCACGCGGCGCCCCAGCTCGAGTGCCGCCACGATCCGCGCCGCGTGGGCCGGCCCGATGCCGGGAATACCCGAGAGCTCCTCCGCCTCCGCCTGCCCGAGACGGGCCATCGAGCCGTCGGTCCATCGTAGGACTCGGCCTGCCAGCACCGAGGCCGAGGCCTGGGCCCCGCCGTGCCCGAGCACCAGCGTGATCAACTCCGCCTCTGACAGCGCCCGGGCACCCCGGCGCCTGAGGCGCTCACGGGGCCGGGTCTCGGGCGGGAGGACCCTCGCTACGATAGGCGGCTCCGGTCCGGGCCCGGCGACGCAGCCGTAGGCATGGGCGTAACCGGCTCGAGATCAGGTGGCGTCAGCGATGGAGCCGTTCCACCAGGCCCGGGCAGAGCTCCCCTAGCCGGCCGCGCCATGGCATTTCTTGTACTTCTTCCCACTCCCGCAGGGACAGGGGTCGTTCCGGCCGGGTGTCTTCTCGGCCGTGGCCGGTCCCCTCTGGCGCTTCTCGCCCCGATTGGTGGCCAGCTGGGCCACGTCGGGCCCACCCTCCAGGACCCCCGTCGAGGCTCTGGCGGCCGTCGCGGCGACACCCATGCCGTCCACTCCCGCTCCCCGGGCGACTGCGGCGCGGCGAGAAGCGGCGGCCCTCGGCGTCCCCATTGGAACCTCGGAGGGGCCTGAGTAGGACAGCCGCTGCGGACCCTGAAGCCGCATGGCCGGCCGCTGCTCGACCTGAATGCGAAAGAACTGCTGGGTGACCGACCGGCGGAGGTCGTCCATGAGACCCACGAACATCTCGTAGGCCTCCTTCTTGTACTCGACCAGGGGGTCCTTCTGGCCCCATCCCCGGAAGCCGATGGAGGCTTTCAAGTGGTCCAGGTCATACAAGTGATCCTTCCACTTGTTGTCGATGGTCGAGAGCATCACGAAGCTCATGACCTTCTCCCGATGCTCGCGGAAGCTCTCCAGCTTCCGTGCGAAGGTCTCACGCACCGCCTCCTCGGCGACCTGCAGCACTTCCTCCCGGTCGAGCTCCTCCGGGTCATCCTCGTTCGGAACCTTGGGCAGTACGGTGTGGAGGTCGAGGAGCATCCGTTGCCTGAGTCCCGCGAGGTCGACACCCGTCTCCAGCACGTCCTCCGGCAGGTAATCCTCGAACGCCGCCTCCATGGTATGCCGCACCATCTCCCAGACCTCACCCTTCAGATCCTCGCCCCCCTCGAGAGCAAACAGCCGTAGGTCGTAGATGACTTCCCGTTGCTGGTTCATGACGTCGTCATAGTCCAGCAGCCGCTTCCGGGCTTCGAAGTTGTTCCCCTCAACCCTCTTCTGGGCCCGCCCGATGGACCGGGTTACCAGGGGGTGGGTAATGACCTCGCCCTCCTCGGCGCCCATCTTCTCCATGGCGTTGGCGATGCGCTCCATGCCGCCGAAGAGACGCATCAGGTCGTCCTCCAGGGACAGGAAGAACTGGGTAGCTCCAGGGTCTCCCTGACGCCCGGCCCGGCCCCGCAGCTGCCTGTCGATCCGACGGGACTCATGGCGCTCCGACCCGAGAATGTGCAGGCCGCCATCCTCGATCAGGTACGTGTCCGGCTTCCCGTTCAGCTCTTCATATCGCGTCGGGTCCACCGGGAGGAGGGATTCGAGGTCCAGGCCCCGCTCCTTCGCCCACGCGAGGGTACGGGCGTCCGTAACCCCCTCGCCCAGTTTGATGTCCGTGCCCCGCCCGGCCATGTTCGTCGCGATGGTGACGGCTCCGGGGCGTCCGGCTTCCGTCACGATCTCGGACTCCCGTTTGTGCTGCTTGGCGTTCAGCACGTTGTGGGGTATACCTCGCCGCTTGAGCATGCGCGCCAGGGTCTCGGAAACCTCCACGTTGGTGGTCCCCACCAGCACGGGGAGCTCCATCCGATTGAGGCGCTCGATCTCGTCCATGATGGCGTTGTACTTCTCGCGCTTGGTCCGGAAGATCAGATCGTCCCGATCGTCCCGAGTGATGGGCCGGTTGGTGGGAATCACGGCCACGTCGAGGGAATAGATCTGGTGGAACTCGTTCTCTTCCGTCTCGGCCGTCCCCGTCATGCCGGCCAACTTGTCGTACATGCGGAAGTAGTTCTGGATGGTGATGGTGGCGAGGGTCTGGGTCTCGCCCCGGATCTCCACCCCCTCCTTCGCCTCCACGGCCTGGTGGAGCCCGTCGCTCCACCGGCGGCCGGGCATCTGACGACCGGTGAACTCGTCCACGATCACGATGGAACCGTCTTCGCCGATGATGTACCGCTCATCCTTGTGGAAGAGCGTGTAGGCTTTCAGGAGCTGGTGGATGACGTGGATTCTCTGAGATTTGTCCGCGTATTCGGCTTCAAGCTGGCCGATGCGGTCACGCTTCTCGTCCGGGGACAGGGCCTCGTCTTCCTGGACCTCCCCGATGACCTCCGACAGATCGGGGACCACGAACGCATCCGGTTCACCCGGGGACAGCGCATCGAGGCCTTTGTCGGATAGGTGGACGTTGCTTCCCTTCTCGTCCATGGCAAACAGCAGGAGCTCGTCGATCTCGTACAGCCGCTTCTCCCGCATGTAGTCGCCCTCGACCCGCTCGACCAGCCTCACGAGCCGGGGATCGTCGGCGAACAACTTCATAAGCCGCTTGTTCTTCGGGCCGCCCCGCTTGGCGGCGAGGAGCTTCTCGCCGGCGGCGTATTCCTCCTCCTCCAGCTGCCGCTCGGCCTCGGCGATCAGGTCGCTGACCAGCCGCATCTGCCTGCGGAAGAGGTTTCCGACGACAGGAGCCATGTGCTTGAACGGCGTCGAAGTATCTCGGCTCACCGGACCCGAAATGATCAAGGGCGTCCGCGCTTCGTCGATGAGAATCGAGTCGACCTCGTCGATGATCGCGTAGTGATGCCGGCGCTGCACCCGCTGCTCGAGGGTGTGGACCATGTTGTCGCGCAGATAGTCGAAGCCGAATTCGTTGTTCGTGCCGTAGGTGATGTCTGCGTGGTACGCGGCCCTTCGCTCCTCCGTGCCGGGATCGTACAGGTCCACGCAGTCCACCGTAAGGCCGAGGGAACCGTAGATGGTTCCCATCCACTCGGCGTCCCGCTGGGCAAGGTACGAATTCACCGTGACCAGATGGGCACCCCGTCCCGCGAGGGCATTGAGGTAGAGGGGCATGGTGGCGACCAGCGTTTTCCCCTCACCCGTGGCCATCTCGGCAACACGCCCCCGGTGCAGCTGAATCGCACCGATGAGCTGGACGTCGTAGGGGACCATGTCCCAAGTGAGGTTGTGGCCGGTGACTGCGACCTTCTGGCCCACCAGCCGCCTACACGTTTCCTTCACCACCGCGAAGGCCTCGGGCATGACTTCTTCGAGGGCTGCCTCCAACGTCTCCAGGAGCTGGGCTTCCAGCTTGCCGATTTCCAGGCCCAGCACCTCACGCTCGTCGGCATCCTCGGTGGCCCGCTTCTCCTCCTTGAGCCCACCGATCTGGCTCTCGAGATCCTCCGTCCGCTCATGAATCCGCTTCCGGAATTCCTCGGTCTTTGCCTTGAGCCGGTCGTCGCTCAACCCCTCGAGGGCGGCGAAGTGCTCGTTGATCTCGTCGACCAGAGGTGAGAGCCGCTTGACTTCGCGGATGTGCCTCGATCCAACGATCTTCTTGACCATTCCCTTTAGCATCGTATTTCTCCGACAGCCCGAGCCCACGAAGGTCGGCCGCCGCCTCTGTTACCCTACCGGACAGGTGGATGCCTTCGCATCCTGTCAGGCTCGGTAGAGCTGTTCTCGTTCAATAATCGCACGTATGGCGTCCGGCACCATGTGCCGAATGGACCTGTTGTCGGCGATCCGACGCCGAAGGCCGGACGCTGATATGTCGACGCGGGTCACCGGAATCCGTTCCAGGGCCATCCCCTCGACCCCGGGCGGCAGACCCGGCATCTCGCCGTCCCGCTCCACCACCAGCAGTGTGGCCATCCTTCCGATCTCCTTCGGGTCCTTCCAGGTGTCGAATACCGCTATCTGATCCGCCCCCAGGATGAGGAACAGCGCCCAATCGGGATGCTCTGCTTTGAGGGCTGCGAGGGTGTCCACCGTATACGAGGACCCCTCTCTGTCGAGCTCGATGGTGGAAACCGCAAAGCGGGGATCCAACCCTGCAACCGCTTCCACCATCTCGCGACGCAACGTCCCCGGAGACGGAGCCGAATCGAGCTTGTGAGGCGAAATCCTCGCCGGAACCCAGACCACACGGTCCAGTCGGGCGTGGTCCGCTACCTGGCGCGCCACCACCACGTGTCCCACATGGGGTGGATCGAAGGTCCCACCGAAGACCCCGACTCGGAGCCCTCGGGTCATCTCGCCGGTCGGCGCATCCCCGGGGACTCGAGTCCTGGAGGTGCCCGGCTTCGGACCGTCGACGCCGTATCCGTTGCAGCCGGCGCCGTGAGTGCTTGAGCCTCCGGGGACTCGGGATACTGATTCAGGAGGCGGGCCGTGAACTCGGCCTTCTGTTCCTCCCAACCCCATTCCTCGTAGATCTCGACGAGGCGCAACGCCGCCTTGGGCGCAGCCGGTGTTCTAGTGAACTGGTCCAGCACCTCGATGAAGATCAGCTCCGCCGACTCGTAGATATCGCGCTGATAGTAGAAGTACCCTTCCCCGTAGGTTTTCTCTGCCAGCTTTGCGTGCATCCGGCCGGCCACCGCGGTCGCTGAGTCTCCCTCCGGCTGCCCGCGGAAGTCGTTCGCGACGTTCTGGCACGTGGTTCGGGCCTGCAGAGTGTATTGCTGGTCCCGTTGCGGATGGGGAGAGAGCGCCGCGTACGACCTGCAGAGCCCCATCCACGCCTCAGCAGACCTGGGATGATCGGGAAAGACCTGTACGATGCGCGTGAATTCGGAGACCGCGCTCAGATACTCTTCGTCCCGAAAGAAGGCTTGAGCCAGATAATGGCGGGCGTCCACGGCCCGCTCGTACCCCGGGAACGTGAGGACCAGCCGTTCGAAGGCACGGCGCGCCTCCCCCCAATCGCCCTCCCCGAAGGCTCCCTCACCATGCTGGTAGAGCTGGTCTGGCGTCCAGCCGGTATACGCCGGCGTCGACGAGCAGGCGGCCCCCAGGCAACTGAGGAGGACGCTCGTGGCGGCCGTCCGAAACCGGAAGCGATCACGGGGTCCCATAGTACTCCCGGATTCGGTAGATCACCGCGTCTATCTGCCCTTCGTCCAACTCGGGAACTACGGGAAGACTCAAGACGGACGACGATAGAGCTTCGGACACGGGCAGGTCGCCCTCCTGGTAGCCCAGGTGGCGGAAGCACGGCTGGAGATGGAGAGGCACTGGATAGTAGATCCCGCTTCCGATCCTGTTCTCGGCAAGATGGGCCCTGAGCCCGTCCCGGTCCCGAACGCGGACCGTGAACTGGTTGTAGACGTGATCGTTCCCTTGAAGGGTTGCCGGAAGCTCGACGCCGTCCACGTCTCCCAGGGCTTCCAGATACCGCGCCGCATGACTTCGACGAGCCCGGTACCAGCCGTCCAGAAACGGCAGCTTCGCCAGGAGGACCGCTGCCTGGAGGGCGTCGATCCTGCTATTGGTTCCCACCACGTCGTGGTGGTACATCTGGAGCCCCCCGTGGACACGGAACTCCCGCAGTCGTCGGGCCAGCTCGCCGTCGTTCGTCGTGATGATACCGGCGTCCCCGAACGCGCCCAGGTTTTTCGTGGGAAAGAAGGAGAAGCTCCCCGCAATGCCCACGCTGCCCGCGGCTCCGGCACCTTGCTGCGAGGCACCTATGGCCTGGGCCGCGTCTTCCAGGACCCAGACTCCCCGCGAGCGCGCCATCTCCATGATGGGTCCCATCGGCGCCATCTGGCCGAAAAGGTGCACGGGAATCAGGCCAAGTGTGTCGTCGGTCCACGCACGGTCCAGAGTCTCCGGCGTCACGTTGAACGTGGCTTCGTCCACGTCGCAGAAGACAGGCGCCAGGCCCGCGTTGTGCACTGCACCGGCCGTAGCGAAGAAGGTGAACGCGGGAACGATCACTCTGCCACCGCCCTCGGACGCAAGAAGCCGGAGGGGGAGCAGGAGGGCGTCGGTCCCGGACGCGCACCCGATGGCATGTGCGGTGCCCACCAGCTCGGCCATTCGCGCCTCGAGCTCCTCGACCGGCGCCCCCAGAACGAACCGCTGACTCTCTATGACGTCGGAGAGCGCTTCATCGATGGCGG
>JAHEKK010000155.1 GCA_024638395.1 Gemmatimonadota bacterium
CGGGCCGATCTCTTTCCGGAGACTCCCGTCCCGCCCCCCGCATCCCGTGCCGCCATGGGCTATGTCATACCCTGATCCGCCTACCACCCTGACGGCGCTGGAGGAATCCGTCCTCCAGACCTGGCGGGAGGAAGAGACCTTCAGGCGCACCCTCGAGGCGACCGAGGGTGCCGAGGAGTTCGTGTTCTACGAGGGTCCACCCACGGCGAACGGGCGGCCCGGCCTCCATCACATCATCAGCCGGACCCTCAAGGACCTCTTTTGCCGGTACCACGCCCTCCAGGGCAAACACGTGACGCGGATCGCGGGATGGGACACCCACGGACTGCCTGTAGAGATCGAGGCGCAGAAAGAGCTCGGGATCAGCGACAAGCGGGAAATTGAAGAGCGTGGGATCGCCTGGTTCAACGAACAGTGCCGGGAATCCGTATTCCGATACAAGGAGGACTGGGAGAGGCTCTCCGAGCGTATCGCCTACTGGCTGGACTACTCACGACCCTACGTGACCTTCCACAAGGAGTACGTGGAGTCCGTCTGGTGGATCCTCAAGCAGCTGGCGGACAGGGGGCTGCTGTATCGGGGCCACAAGATCGTTCCCTGGTGTCCCCGGGATCAGACGGTTCTGTCGTCCCACGAGTTGTCCCTGGGCTACAAGGACGTCGAGGATCCGTCTCTCTATATGACCATGGAGCTCCTCGACGGGTCGGGCCGGAAGCTCTTGGTCTGGACCACCACGCCCTGGACTCTGGTCTCCAACGTTGCCCTTGCCGTCAATCCGGACCTCTCCTACGTGGAGGTCGAGCACGGGGGCGACGTGCTCATCGCCAGCCGCGGGCGAGCCGAAGCGTTGTTCGACGAGGCAGAGATCCGCGGCGAGGTGATTCCCTCGTCCCTGGTGGGTCAGCGCTACCAGCGCCCCTTCGAGCTGCTCTCCGTCGAGAAGGGCAAGGCTTTCGAGATCCTGGCCGGCGACTTCGTCTCGGATGAGGAGGGATCGGGAATCGTCCATATGGCTCCTGCCTACGGCGCCGACGACTACGAGATCGGGAGGAAGCACGGGTTGGCCGTCCTGGAGCCCGTGCAGGTCGACGGCACCTTCCCAGACGATCTGGACCTGGTGGGGGGCATGTTCTTCAAGGACGCGGACCCCGTGTTGGTCACGGACTTGGAGGCGCGGGGCCTGGTCTTCCGCCACGGGAGGCAAAGCCATTCCTATCCCCATTGCTGGCGCTGCGACGCCCCCCTGGTATATATGGCCCGCCACAGCTGGTTCGCACGCACGTCGGAGTTGCGGGACGAACTCATGGCGAACAACGACCAGATCAACTGGCATCCCCCGGAAATGGGGCGGGGCCGGTTCGGGGATTGGCTCAAGGGCAATGTCGACTGGGCTCTGTCTCGGGACCGGTATTGGGGCACTCCACTCCCTGCGTGGGTATCGGAGGACGATCCGGACCGGGTCGAGTGGATCGGGAGCTTCGCCGAGCTGGCCGAGAAGGTGGGCCCGTTGCCCGAAGACTTCGACCCTCATCGACCGGGGATCGACGACTACACCTGGACGTGTGGGGAGACGGGGGCCACGATGCGGCGAACCCCCGAGGTGCTGGACGTGTGGTTCGACTCGGGGGCGATGCCCTGGGCTCAGTGGCACTATCCCTTCGAGAACCAGGAGCAGTTCGAGCGGCATTTCCCGGCGGACTACATCTGCGAGGCGGTGGATCAAACCCGGGGGTGGTTCTATTCCCTGCACGCGATCTCGACCATGCTGGGCAAGGGACCGGCGTTCAGGAACGTGGTCGTGAACGACATGATCCTGGACGCGGAGGGGCAGAAGATGTCCAAGTCCCGGGGGAATACGGTGGACCCCTGGGATGCCGTGAACGAGCACGGCGCGGACGCCATCCGGTGGCACATGGTCACCGTCAGCAACCCATGGCTTCCCAAGCAGTTCGATCCGGCGGCCCTCAGGGAGTCGTCGGCGCGATTCTTCGACACCCTCTTCAACACGTACCGGTTCTTCGCCCTCTACGCCAACGTGGAGGGGTGGTCTCCGGACACTCCCTCTCCTCCGGCCTCCCGCCGTCCGGCACTGGATCGCTGGTTTCTCTCCCGGCTGCACGGCCTGGTGGAACGCGTGAGGGGGGAGCTGGACGAGTACGAGCCCACGCGCGCCTTCCGCCTCGTCGGTGAGTTCGTCGATGGGGATCTGTCCAACTGGTACGTGCGCCGTTCGCGGGGGCGCTTCTGGGGCAACACGGATGCCGAAGACCAGTCCGCCGCCTTCAGAACCCTTTACGACGGGCTGAGGCTCGTGGCGTCGCTGATCGCGCCGGTCACCCCCTTCGTCTCCGACTGGCTCCACCGGGCCCTCACGGGAGGGTCCAGCCATCTGGCCCCCTATCCCGAGGCCGACGCGGCCCTTGTCGACCAGGGACTGGAGGAGCAGATGGCCCATGTCCGCACCCTGTCCACCCTGGGTCGCGCGGCTCGCGAAGAGGTGAGGATCAGGGTTCGCCAGCCCCTCGGCACCATGCGGGCGGTCGTGCCCGGGACCGCCATGGATGCCGACGCCGTAGCGTTGTTGAAGGAGGAGCTGAACATCAAAGAGCTCGATTTCAGCGTTTCCGCGTCGGACATGGTGGCGTTGAGCGCCCGTCCGAACTACCGGAGCCTGGGCCGTCGATTCGGCAAGGCGACGGAGGCGGCTGCCCAGGCCATCCGGGGCCTCGACGAGGGGCAGCTCCGAGCCTTCAGAGAGGGAGAGCAGATCGCGGTCCTGGTCGGGGGCGAGGACCACGTTCTCGAGCCCGACGACCTCGAGGTAGAGGAATCCGCCCAGGGGGACTGGGTGGTCCGCTCCGAAGGCGGCTACCTGGCCGCCCTCGATCCTGCACTCACCGAAGAGCTCCGGGCCGAGGGCCTCGCTCGGGAGATCATCAACAGGGTTCAGCGGCTCCGGCGGGACAGTGGCCTCGACATCACGGACCGGATTCGCCTCGCCGTGGCCGGGAGCGAGGTCGTAGTGGCCGCCGCCCGGGCCCACGGAGAGACCATCGCGGGTGAGACCCTCGCGACCGAGTTTCACGCCGCCGCGACGCCTGCGGACGGACTCGCCCACAGCCGGGAAGTGGATATTGACGGCGAGGCCGTGACGTTGGGCCTGTCCAGGGTGTGACCCGCCACGCCTGGACGGTGGAGGAGGGGGGCGGGGGCCGCCTCGACCGTTATCTGGCCGACCTGCTTGGCCTTTCCCGAAATCGGATCACGAATCTCCTCGCCGAGGGGCGCATCACCGTCGACGAGAAGCGTCCTCGCAAGAGCCACGTCGTGGAAGTCGGCCAGCGCGTGGTGGTAGACGTTCCGGAGCCGGTGCCCATCGAGGCCGCCGCGGAGTCGATCTCCGTACCGGTCGTCTTCCAGGACGCAGACATCGCGGTGGTGGACAAGCCGGCGGGACTCGTGGTCCACCCCGCCCCCGGCCACAGGACCGGGACGCTGGTGAACGCCTTGCTTCACCAGATCGGTGATCTGTCGGGCATTGGCGGGGCCCTACGGCCCGGCATCGTGCACCGGTTGGACAAGGACACCTCAGGGCTGCTGGTCGTGGCCAAGTCGGACCGGGCCCACCAAGGGCTCTCCGAGGCCCTGAGGGCCCGGGAGGTCAAGAGGGTCTATTCCGCAGCGCTGTGGGGTCACCTGGACCAGGACCTCACCGAGGTGGAGGCTCCCATCGGCCGGGACCCGAAGAATCGCAGACGGATGGCCGTTCGGGACGAGGGCCGAGCCGCCCGGTCCACGTTCCAGGTCGTCGAAAGGTGGCCGACGGCCTCGTTCTGCACGGTCCGTCTGCACTCCGGCCGCACCCATCAGATACGCGTCCACGCCTTGCACCTGGGGCACCCCGTGGTGGGGGACGATCTGTATGGTCCTGCCCGGGAGCGCGGATTCTCGGGTCCGAACCGGGCCTGGGCCGGAGAGCTTGCGCGACGTGTCCCCCGGCAGTTCCTGCACGCTTCGGAATTACGGTTCCGGCATCCCGTCTCCGGAGAGGAGTTGGGCTTCTCATCGCCGCTGCCGGAGGACCTTGCCGACGTGCGCCGCTGGGCTCTGCACACGGCCGGCTGAATCCCGGCCCGGAGTCCCGCTGCAGGGTCGAAATGGGCTATTGCCCACTGCCCGTGCTGCCGATGCTTGTGTATGGCGACTTCGGGGGCATCCGGTACACGTGCCGCGGGCCCGCGGTCGCTGACTTCTTGGCCAGCGTCGCCCACCAGGGTCGACCCCGTTTCATCTACGCGCTCTCGAGATTACGTGACGACAGCGGAGCTGGACCCCAGGCGTACGTTCGACTCGTTTGTAGTCGGTCCAGGGAATCGACTTGCCTCGGCCGCCGCACGACGGGCCGCAGACTCGCCGGGAACGAGCTACAATCCGCTCTTCATCTATTCGTCGCCGGGCCTGGGAAAGTCTCATCTCCTTGTCGCTACGTCACATAGGGCGAAGAAAGTCAATCCTGATCTCCAGGTGACCTATCTGTCCCTCGAGGCGTCCATCGACGCTATCGTGCGGGCGCTCGAGGCCGGATACACCGACGGATCGCTGGGGCCCGTCTCGAATCTGGACATGCTGCTCCTGGATGACGTCGAGCTGCTTGCAGGACGGAAGGCCGCTGAAGAGCTGTTCATCCGGATCCTTGGGGAGTTGAACCGGAAAGGCGGACAGATCGTCCTGGGGTCCAGCCAGGCGCCGTCGGAGATCCGGGATCTCGATCATCGTCTCGTCGAGCGCTTCTCCGGCGGGCTGATTGTCGACATCGCCACGCCGGAGTTCGATACGCGGGTCGACATCGCCCGACGCAAGGTTGAGGACCGGGGCGGGGAGCTGGCCAAAGGCGTGGCGGAGCTTCTGGGCAGGGTGTCGGTCACCAGCATCCGGGAGCTCTCCGGCATCATCAACCGACTGATGACCATTCAGGAGCTGGAGGGGCGGCTGGTCCAGACCCAGGAGATTCCGGCGCTCCTGGAGAATCTGGATCTGCGGAGCGGAGACGAATTCGGGGCGTTTGTCGACGAACTCGCCGGCGATGTCGCGACAACGGTTGAAGTGGCCGACGCGCCGTGGCGACGTATCCTGCGGGAGGCCCTGGACGCGGGAGAGGCCGAGGGGTACAACTGCGGCCGCTTGCGACACCTCCTCGATCAGAGGACCCCGCCTCCGGACACCCGCCGAATCGTGGAGCGGTTCACCCACGATGTGGACCGGCTCAGAGGCATTCGTCAGGAGCTGCACCGCCTGGGTGACCCTTGGCCCGAGGCGGCTCTCGGTGTCCTCCGGGACCCTGAGCGCATGGAAGAGGCCGAGGCGCTCCTCACTTCGGCCTACGAGCTAACCCGGGCCTATCCACCCCTGCCGACGGCTCCGGGGATCGACGATCTGCCGAATCTTCCCGAGGCAGGCGACCAGGCACGACGGCTTCTGGCGGGAGCGGAGTCGGATCCGAGGCAGATCTACTTCTGGTCCGCCGAGGGGAAGGGGGCCCAGATGCTGCTGGCATCGATCGGGACGGACTTCCGGACTGCGAATCCCGAGGGCAAGATCGCCTTCATCTCGGTCCGGGACTTCACGGAGGACTTCATCCGGGCCCTGACCGCCGGGGTCGCCGGTGCCTGGCGCGAGCGCTGGTGGAAGGTCGACCTCCTTCTGGTCCACCGCCTTCAGGACCTGTCCGGAACCGAGCGGGCCCGGGATGAGCTCTTCCATCTCTTCGAGGCGGTCCATCGGTCCGGCGGCAGGATCGCCCTTGCGGCGGATCGGCCTCCTTCCAGGATCGCCGGCATCGACGACCGGGTGCGGAAACGCCTCGAGAAGGGCCTGGTCATCGAAGTCGAGTCAGACGACGTGCCCCGCCTGGGCACCCCGGCTGCCGAGCCGGTTTTCGATCCCGTTCTCGGGGCCAACGTGCTCGACGAAGACGCCTTGGCCGACTTCCCCGACATCGGGGGTGGTCTGGCCGCGTCGACCTCGGAACGCCAGAAGGACATTCGGGTGGAGAACCCCCCGACCGACGGACTCCTCACCATCGACCCTGGGGCCTTCGACGCCCTGGACTCCCTCCTGGCCGGTGGGGCCTCGTCCGCGACCAGTGCGTCCGGCTCCTTCCGGCAGGGCAGCTCCAAGGACACCGGCGACGAGCCTGACCCGACGCGGGGCTCGCCCTCGGCCACGGACGCCGCCGGATCCGACGACGAGGACGGGACGGAGGACCGGATCGTCGCCGCCGGGTTCGATTGGTCGCCCTCCCGAGAAGAGGTTGTGTGGTGCTGGCACAAGATGGACGACTTGATCGTCCAGGAGTGGACGGGACGGTCCAAGGGGGGAGGGGCCAGGCATGGCGCTTGAAGGCTCCCTCGCCGAAGTCAGTCTTGCCGACATCTGCCAGCTATTGGCAATGGGCCGAAAGACGGGGTGCCTGACCGTCCGGGATCAGGGCAGTTTCGGATACGTGTACTTCGAAGCCGGTCGTGTTATCCACGCGACGGTCCTCAACCGACCGGACCGGTTGGGCGACCTCGTCATTGCCGCGAACCTCCTCGAGCCCGGTCAGCTCGCTCAGGTCGAGGAGTCGCGGGGAGACCGCACCCTGGCCCAGGCCCTCAGCGAGTTCGAGTGGGTCGAAGCCGAAGCGCTGGAGCCCCTCCTCGTCATGCAGGTGGAGGAGGCCATATACCACCTGTTCTCCTGGGCCCACGGCTCGTTCCACTTCGACCCCGATCAGCCCCTCAATCCCAAGATGCCCCGCGTCTCCATGAACGCCGAGGCCCTCTTGCTCGAAGGCGCCCGGCGCGTGGACGAGTGGGGTCAGATCGAGAAGAAGATCCCATCCACGGACCTGATCTTCGACATGGTAGAGAACCCGCCGGACGAGGTCGAGACCGAGCTCACGAAGGATCAGAGGAAGATCCTGTCGCTCTTGGACGGTGAGCGGACCGTGGACGATCTGGTCAAGGCCTCCGGACTGCTTGATTTCGACACCAGCAAAGCGCTTTTCGGACTGCTGGTGGCGGGTTTCATCGAACGTGTGGGGACGCGGGTCACCGAGACCGAGCACGTGCCCTCCGAGCCGGAGGCCCGTCAGCATCTCAAGCTGTCCCGGGCCTTCTTCAAGGCGGGCATGTTCGAAGATGCGGAGCGCGAGCTGGAGCGTTCGGTAGAGGCTTGGCCGTCCTTCGGGGTCGCGAGGCGGATCCTGGGG
>JAHEKK010000002.1 GCA_024638395.1 Gemmatimonadota bacterium
CTCTACCAACTGAGCTACGTCAGCGCGAGAGAATTGTAATCGAGTCCCTGCGTCAGCGCCGCCCCGCAAACATCACGGTCCAGGCTGCGGAGATCGGATGCAGGGGTAGGCGGGCGAGGAGCGAGGGCCGAGGGGTAGCAGCGCTACTTCGCAGGCCCACGGGACGAGAGGGAGCGAGGCGACCGTCCCAACGACGCCCTGCGCCGATATGCGCAGCCCGAAACACACGCCGAACCCCGGACCTGCTGATTACAGGAGCTGCTCTACCAACTGAGCTACGTCAGCGCGAGAGAATTGTAATCGAGTCCCTGCGTCAGCGCCGCCCCGCAAACATCACGGTCCAGGCTGCGGAGATCGGATGCAGGGGTAGGCGGGCGAGGAGTTGGGCCAAAACGTAGCGGGGCTAGGTCGCGGGAGCCGCGAAGCCAGAGAGCGAGGCGACCGTCCCAACGACGCCCTGCGCCGATACGAGGGACCCGGAAGTCACCGCGTCTTCTTCCACCTCGTCCCCCCCACCCCATCCTCCAGCACGATGCCCTCGGCGGCCAACTCGTCGCGAATCCGGTCCGCTTCCTGGAAGTCACGGTTTGCCCTGGCGTCGTTTCTCGCCTCCACAAGTGCCTGGATGCGTTGTTGGTCGCCGGTGTCCGTGGCCCGGGAAGCCTCGGCCAGCTCGACGACGCCAAGAACCCGATCCATTTGTTCCAGCGCGTCGAGGACGGCGGCCCGTGACTCGTCGGAGATCCCCTCCGGCGCAGCATCCAGCACGGTGTTCGTCTCCCGGACCAGCCCCCAGAGAGCGGCCAGCCCCCTTGGGACATTGAGATCATCGCTGATGGCCTCGTCGAATGCCCGGAGGTGCGCCTCAAGGTCAAGGCGTTCTTCGACCCCGGCGCCGGGGGCCGTGGGATGGTCGGTCACCCGGCGCTTGAAATCCACGAGTCGCTGGACCGCTGCCGCCGCTTCATCGATCCCGGAGCGGGTAAACGTGAGTTCGCTCCGGTAGTGGGCCGACATGAGGGAGAGACGGACGGCGGCAGGATCGTACCCGTCATCCAGCAGTTCACGGACAGTGAAGAAGTTGCCCAATGACTTGGACATCTTCTCGCTCCCGAGCGTCAGGTGTTTCACGTGCAGCCAGAACCGGACAAACGGCTTCCCGGTGGCACCTTCAGACTGGGCGATCTCGTTCTCGTGGTGTGGGAACAGAAGGTCCTCACCACCCAGGTGGATGTCGATGGTGTCCCCAAGGAGGTCGGTTGCCATCACCGAGCATTCCAGATGCCACCCGGGCCTGCCGGGCCCCCACGGCGACGCCCATACCGCCCCCACTCGCCGGTCGACGTCTTTCGCAGCTTTCCAGAGCACGAAGTCCCTCACGTCTCCTTTCTCGTACTCGTCCTGGTCGATGCGACTCCGCGTGTCCTCCGACTCCGCCCGATTCCCCGAGAGGCAGCCGTATTGGGGGAAGGACTCGACCGAGAAGTAGACGGACCCGTCTTCCGTGCGATAGGCATGACCGGAGGCCACCAACCCCTCGATGAAACGGATCATGGCATCGATGTGCGCCGTGGCCCTGGGACGTGCGTCGAACGCGAGGAACCCCAGGGCCGCCGCGTCGTCCATGAACGCCCGGGCGAAAGGGTCGGTGTGCTCCTCCAACTTCTTGCCGGCCTCCGCCGCTCCTTTGATGGTCTTGTCGTCGACGTCGGTGAGGTTGACCACGAATCGGACGGAATAGCCCTTCCATTCAAGCGTTCGGTGAAGAAGGTCGTAGACGAGGAAGGTCCTGAAATTCCCGATGTGAGCAGAGTCGTAGATGGTCGGACCGCACCCGTAGACTGTGACCTCGCCGGGACTCTGGGGCTGGAAATCCACAGTCGCGCGGCGGAGGGAGTCATGGAGTTTCACGGAGGCTCTTTCCTGGCTGTGAAGAGGTCACTGGCCCTTCCAACACGGCGTAGGGGCCACAAGGATGTCCGGCGTAAGCCCCGGGAGTGAAACCTACCGCGGACGAATCGTTCGCAATTCGTCGATTCGCCAACCGGCGTCGGTACGGGTGAGGCCCAGGAATATGGTGGCCTCGAAGGCCTCGCCTGTCACCTCGCTGGAGCCGTGCCAGGCGAGCTCTCCGTAGGCCCGATCGGGCTCCTCCGCCATCTGGGACACGCGACGGACTTCAACGGACGTCGACACCCAATCACCCCAATACGACTCGAGGGCGGCGAGAACCCGACGCGTCGCCACGCCACCGTATCCCTCGCTCTCGAGGTTCAAGCGGACGCCATCGGCAGAGAACAACTCCCGAACCCCGGCGGGCTGCTCCCGGTGCCACGCGGAGGCGAACCGGGACGCTACCTGATCGGGAGATTGGGCGGAACCCTGGACCGGCCCCCCCGCCAAGAGGCCTGCGGTCAGAGCGACCATTATCCACGCCTTCACGACGCCCCCGCCATGGCCGAGCGGCCCTCCTCAACGGCACGCTGAAATGCCGCCGCCGGGTCTGACGCCCGTGTTATGGGTCGACCCATGACGAGCCGCGTGGCGCCGGAACGGAAGGCTTCCGCGGGTGTCGAAACGCGGCGCTGGTCGTCGAGGGCGTCGTCCCGGAACCGGACGCCCGGTGTCACGACCTCGCTCCCCGAGGGGATCGCTTCCGATACCGCCCTGGCCTCCCTTGGCGAGCAGACGATTCCGCCGGCGCCTGCCTCCGTGGACGATCGTGCGATACGCACCACTTCGGCCTCCACGCTATCCACTTCCCGGCCCCAGACGCGAGACAGCTCGGCCCGGTCGAGAGACGTAAGCACGGTGACGGCCAGGAGTGTGAGGCGCCCCGATGCAGCCCTCGCAGCCGCCTCGATCATCCTCGGGCCTCCGGTGCCATGCACCGTCAGGAATCGCACACCCAGATCCGCGGCCCGCTCGACCGCGCCGGCCACCGTATTGGGGATGTCATGGAGCTTCAGGTCCAGGAAGACTTCCTTCTCCTGGGCCGAAAGGGAGGACACGAAGCCGGGCCCACTCGCCGTGTACAACTCCAGTCCCACCTTGTAGAACGTCGTGTCGGGGCCCAACAGGTCCATGATCCCCTGGGCGGCGGCGGGACTCTCGACGTCGAGAGGGACGATGATTCGGTCGTTCACGATCCGGAGGGAACGGGGCCTGAGGCCGTGGCGGCTGGGGCGGGCCGATGGGTGGCGGCCCTGTTTCGGGCACGAGCCACTCCTAGAGCTACACGAGGCGCGCACCGGGGGTCCGCGAAGGAGCCCGTGCCCACCTGGACCAGGCTGGCCCCGGCGTCCAGGTAGAGCAAGGCGTCCTCGGCGGTGAGAATCCCTCCGACACCAACTACCGGGACCTCGACCTTTCGAGCGATGGCTCGCACGGCGCCCAATCCGACGGGCAGCATTCCGGGCCCGCTCGTCCCACCCGGGCCTGCGCCCAGCGCAGGGGTCCCAGTGCGGGGTTCAGCCAGATACCCCGGCATCGTGTTCACCGCGGTGATGCCGTCGGCGCCTTTGGCAACGGCCAGCGCCGCCGTGGAGGCGATGTCGGGATCGTTGGGCGCCAGTTTCACCAGGAGGGGCCGCGTAGTCAGGGGCCGCACGAGATCGAGAACCGCTTCTAGGGATTCGGGATCCAGGGCGAAAGGTCGCCCTCCCAGCCGTGCGTCGTTCGGACAGGAGAGGTTGAGCTCGAAGGCCACGAACCCGTCCTCGGTGTTCAGGCCGTCTACGACGTCGGCGTACTCCTGCGGCCTGTGACCGACCACCGAAATGATGACGGGTAGGCCCTCGAGGTGGTCCCGCATCCACGGAAGCTTCTCCGACAGGACGCCCTCGAGGCCCGGATTGGCCAGTCCTACCGAATTGAGCATGCCGTGGCGATACTCGGCCACCCGCGGAGGGGGATTCCCACCCCGGGGCTCCAGGGTCACGGACTTGGTGACGAGGCCCCCGATGTCGGCGAGGTCCATGACATCCACCACGGGCTCACCGAAGCCACAGGTTCCTGCGGCGAGAAGAACGGGATGCCGGAACTCTACGCCGAAGACCTGTGTTGGCGTCATCTGGGACCGGGTGGTGCCGTCCCGCGGACGCCCAAGCCACCGCTTTGGCCCGGGGGATAGTGGTCGAAGAAAGCGTAGATCCCCTCGGCGATTCCCCACGCCAGGCTCCGCTGATGGACGCTCTGGACCAGCCGTGATTCCTCCGTCCGATTGGTCAGATAACCCAGTTCAACCAGGATCCCGGGCATCAGCGTGTTGGTGATGACCGCAAGAGGAGCCTGCCGAACGCCCAGGTCACGCGTATTGGGGACCGACGTCATCCCCTGGCGCACGGATTCCGCGAACACGGAAGACCAGTGGTGAGCGTCCAGGTTCATGAGCTCTTTGAGGATGCCATCCAACTCCCGGTCATCGACCACGCGAAACGAAACATCCGCGGCGGCGGGGGCCGCGTTCTCCATGGCCGCCACGCGCCGCTCATGCTCCGTGCGGGCCTCGCTCAGAAAGTAGACCTCGAAGCCTCGAGTAACGGAATCTCCGGGCATGGCGTTGGCGTGGATCGATAGGAATACGCCCGTGCGCTGTCCCTTCAGATCCATGGCCATCTCACCCCGGCGCCACGGAGCCAGGTAACGGTCTTCGTCGCGTGTCAGGTGTACTTCGATACCGGGGTCGAGGCTGAGGATGTCCGCCAGCTCTCGGGCGACAGCCAGGGCGACGTCCTTCTCCCGCACGCCGGAGATTCCGACCGTGCCGGGGTCATTGCCACCGTGCCCCGCGTCGATGATCACCACCCGAACGGCGGCATCCAGGGTGTCGTTCTCGGCAGGGTCGGGCGGGCCCTGGGCGATGGCCTGGCTCGCCGTGAGGAGGAGCGCCGCAAACCCGCCGAGGCAGGGCCGCCACGGACGGCCGCGAGAGAGGCGAGGACGCATCAGTCCTCGCCCCGTATGGCTCGCTGAGCCTCCCGGTCCATGGTCCTCCGCTTCAGCTCTTCTCTCCGGTCGTAGTGCTTCTTACCCCGGCAAAGGGCGAGCGTGATCTTCGCCTTCCCCCTTCGAAAGTACAAATCGAGGGGGATCAGGGTCAGTCCCTTTTCCTCCACCTTGCCTGCGAGGCGACGGATTTCATCTCGTCGAAGGAGCAACTTCCGTACCCGGGTCTCGTCGTGATTCCACCTTCCGCCGGCAGCGTACGGGCTGATGTGGAGGTTGTGGAGCCAGATCTCGCCACCGTCCAGCCGGGCGAAGGCATCCTGAAACGCGACCTTTCCGGAACGGACGGACTTCACCTCTGTGCCCTTCAAGACGAGGCCCGCTTCCCACGTATCCAGGACCTTGAAGTCGTGGCGCGCCTTCTTGTTCCGGGCGACGACCAATCGCCCTTCGTCGGCGTCTCCGCCCTTCTTGGCCAAGGGGCGCGTCTACTCCGACCCGGCCCCTGCCGCAGCGGGGGTTCTGGTCGCCTCTCGAGCTCGCCAGTCGGACAGGAAGCGCTCGATGCCCCTGTCCGTCAGGGGGTGGGTCAGGCCTTGCTTCAAGACCCTCAAGGGACAGGTGGCGATGTGAGCCCCGGCAAGGGCGGATTCAATCACGTGGCGGGGGTGGCGGATCGAGGCCGCGAGGATTTGCGTCTCGATGTCGTGATCCTGTTCGAAGATGGCGGCGATCTCGCGGATCAGGTCCGTGCCGTCTTGGGAGATGTCGTCCAGTCGCCCGATGAACGGAGATACCACAAAGGCCCCGGCCAGGGCGGCCATGAGGGCTTGGTTGGCATTGAAGATCAATGTGACGTTGCAGCGGATTCCGTCTTCCTTCAGTCGGGCGACGGCCTCGAGGCCCGCAGCCGTGCACGGCACTTTCACGATGACGTTCGGGTGCCACGCCGCGAACTCCCGTCCCTCGCGCACCATTCCGTCCGCGTCCTCGGACACGGCCTCGGCGCTGATCGGCCCGTCGACCAGTCCGGCGATGGTTCGGATCGTGTCCTGGAAGTCCGCGCCTTCCTCCTTGGCCAGAAGGCTCGGATTGGTGGTCACGCCGCTGAGGATTCCCCAACGGGCCGCCTCACGGATTTCGTTCAGGTTCGCCGTGTCCAGATAGATCTTCAACGGAGGTTACTCCTCTTGTTCGGTGGCGAGGGACGGTCCTGCCGGCCAGGTCTTGGCGCGCTCGCCCGACCGCCGACGTCCGGGCATCCACGCTCCCGAGGGCAGCCGGGACGGGGGCGGCCAGGGAGAGAATTATATAGAACCGAGCGCCTCTGGTCGCTACGCCGGGGACGGTTCCGGGGCGTCGTCCTCGGTGCCGGGGTCCAGGTAGCTGTGGGCCAGCAGGCCACCGAAAACGAAGGCCGAGGACGTGTAGTACACCCAGAAGAACAGGACCGCGAGGTTCGCCAGGTTGCCGTAGACGCTGTCGTACTGTGCGAGGCCCGTGACGTACCATCCAAAGGCGTACTTCAGCCCTTCGTGGAGCACCGCCATGATCGTCGCGGCGAGGGCGGCCATCCGCCAGGAGATCTTGTCGTCCGCGAGGAACCGGTACACCAGAACGAGGACGATCCAGATCGCCACGAGGCCCGTCGTCTGGACGAGGGCCGATTGGAGCAGGGAGAGGGCATCACCCCGAAGGCCGGTGCGCCCGAGCCAACCGCTGCCCCACGCTCGCACGAATACGGTGGCACCGAGGTTCAGGGTGACCAGCATGGTCCCCAGGAACACGGCCGCGAGATCAAAGAGCTTCCCGTGGATGACGCCCTTGCTCGGCGTAATCTCGAAGACCTGCCGAAGCACCGTGCGCAGGGTCCCAACGAGGCGGGTCAAGAACCAGAGGAACAGGACGGTACCGAGAGCGCTCACTCCAGCTCGATCACGGATGAGCCCGTCCAGAACGTCGTCCACCAGCTCTCCCGACCCCCAGTTTCCGGTCGTGGTGTTCACGGCAGCCCGGAGGAGTCGGAGGACCAGGCCCGCGGGATCTTCCACAAGGGGAAGCAGGAAACCCACCACGCCCAGGAGAAGGAAGGCAAAGGGAACGGCGGTGAGCACCACATTGAAGGAGATGGCGCCCGCAAGGAAGAACAGATTGATCTGCTCCGCCCGAGCAGCGGCCCGAGCCAAAGCGCGGCGGACGGAGCGGCCTGAGGACGTCAGCGGGGGCCCGCCGCCCGATTGTCCAGCCGATTGAGTCTCACCGGAGCTCAGTCGTTCTTGGCCAGGGCCGGACCCTCATCCTCTCCTCGGGCAACGTCACGGGCCGCGGCAATCCCCGCCCGGGCTGCCGCCTTGGAGCGCTCGAGGCGCGCCTCGAGCTCGGCTCGGGTTTCTGCGGCGCTTTGGCGCCCACGGTCGACCAGCTCGCGGGCCGAATCGACGCGGGATCCGAAGTCGTCCCGCAGATCCTTCACTCGCTCACCGGTCGTATCCCGGAGATCCTTTACCCGCTCTTCGGTAACATCCCGGAGCTTTCGGGCCCGCTCACGGAGCTGCTCCTGGGTTTCCTTCCCGGTCTGGGGCGCAAAGAGGAGTGCAAGACCGGCGCCCACCAGAGCGCCCAGAATGAACGGCCCCAACTCCGAGGCGCGCTCTTTTTCGATGATGACCGTAGCCGGTTCTTCTTGGCTGTTCACCTTGACCTCCGGGTGAGATGGGCCGGGGCCGCAAGCCACACCTTGACGACCTCCAGGGGAGGTAAGCTAATCCGGTCGCTCAGGCGCGCCAACGGGGATCCGGTGACGGAAGCTCCGGCGGTGGATACCCCGCCCTTCCCATGAGGCCGTAGGTGAGTTCCTTGCCGAGTTCCACGCCCGGCTGGTCCAGAGGATTCACGCCATAGAGCGCTCCCCCATAGACGGTGGCGATTTGAAAGAGCATGAAGAGGGCCCCTACGGACCTGGCATCCACCCGATCCAGAGTGATCGTCATGCTTGGGCGCCCCCCACGACGAAGAGCCTCGGCCGTCGCCCTCCGCTCGGCATCCAGAAGCTCGCCCAGAGAATGCCCCCCCAGATAGGAGAAAGCGCCGACGTCGGGAAAGATCGTGGGGATGTGGACCGGATCTCCTCCGTTCTCCACGCCGACGAACACCAGAACCTTGTCCCGCGGACCCTCCATGAAGAGCTGCACCTGGGAGTGCTGATCGGTGGCGCCAACGGCGGGAAGCGGCGTCGGCCCGACTTCCACCCTCTCTCCGCTCCTGGCTACGCCCTTGCCCAGGGATTCGGCCCAGAGCTGTTGGAACCACAGGGCCAGGCTCCTGAGCCGGTCGGCGTAGGGCATCAGGACGTGAATGTGAGCCCCCAATTCCGTATCGGCTGCGTGGAGCAGCGTGGCCAGGAGCCCCGCCGGGTTCTCGGTCAGCGTAGCCGATTCGCAACGCTTCACCATCTCCCCCGCCCCCCGTAGCATGGCCTCGACGTCAATGCCGGTGACGGCGGCAGGGAGAAGTCCGACCGGAGAGAGGACGGAGAAGCGGCCGCCGACATTGTCCGGGATCGGTAGGGTCGGAATGCCGAGGTCCGAGGCCAGTTGGCGAAGGGCACCGGAGTCGGGACTCGTCGTGAACAGGAAGTGCCCGTGCACCTTGTCTGCCCCAATGGCCTCCTCGAGGAGGCCCCAGACCACCATGAACTGAGCCATCGTCTCGGCGGTGGATCCCGACTTGCTGACGACGTTGAACAACGTGCGGCGAAGGTCTAGTCGGGACAGCAGTCCGGAGAAGGAATGGGGGTCCGGGTTCTCCAGTACGAAGAGCCGGGGGTAGTGCTCACGGGCCTCGGCGTCCAGTTCGTTCCAACCGCTGCCCAGGAGGGACTCACGGAGCGTCGCGGTCCCGAGGGAGGACCCCCCGATTCCAATGACCACGACGGTCTCGAACCACTGCCCGAAGGTGTCGGCAGCCTCCCGGGTGGCGGCCAACAACGCCCGGTCGTCCGGGAGCTGGAAAAACCCCATCTCTTCCGACGCCCGACGCGCCTCCACGTCGGCGTGGGCTTTTGTGAACCGCTCCGACAGGTCCTGGCTCAGTCGATCGGGGTCCAGTCCCGCGTCCTCTCCGAGCACCCCCTTCAGCATGCTCCCGTAGTCCAGGGTCGGCATGTCGACGACACTCCTCCTCTCAGCGGTCAGTGGACGTCTACCTTGAGTCCGTCATAGGCAGGTTCGACTCCCTTCGGAAGCTCCGCAACCAGGGAGCGGTAGTCGACCCGGTGTGTCAGATGGGTGAGATAGGTGACCCGGGCACCGACCTCGGCTGCGACAGCCACGGCCTCTTCGATGTTGAAGTGGGTGGGGTGCGGCTTACCCCACCAGAGTGCGTTCAGCACCAGAACGTCGACGCCTTGAAGCCTCGCCCTGGCCTCGTCGGGGAGCTGCTTCGCGTCGGTCACATACCCAAGGGAGCCCAGGCGAAAGCCAAATGCATCGGTAGGTCCATGGGGAACGCGGATCGGGATCAGGTCTTCGCCCAGCAGCGGGATCTCCTCGCCCGCCTCATACATGCGAAGCTCGATCCGGGGCTTGGTCGTGCCCTTGGGCACCGAGATCCGGTCGTCGAAGATGTAGGGGAATCGAGCCGCCAGATCCCCGGCCATCGACGAATGCACGTAGGTGGGGATGGCCCCCCGACCCCGGGCCGAGAAGATGCGGACGTCATCCAGCCCGTGGAGATGGTCGGCATGGAGATGGGTAAGGTACACGGCATCCACATGTGTTACCCTCTCCCGCAGCAGTTGGAGTCGAAGCTCCGGAGGGGTGTCGACGAGCAACCGGCCGGCGGGCAGGTCGACGAGGGCTCCGTGACGGGTGCGATGGTCCCTGGGGTCCTGGGAAGTGCAGGTGCGGCAGTTGCACCCCACGACGGGGACGCCGAAGGAGGTCCCGGTGCCCAGGAAGGTCAAGCGCACCCGAGCCCCTCCCCGCCGAGAGGCTTCAAAGCCGTTCCACCCTCATGGTGTTGGTGGACCCCGAGCGATGAAACGGGTACCCCGCCGTTACCACGACCGGATCGCCTTCGACGCCCAACCCGGCTTCGAGCACGACACGTTTGCCAAAGTTGGTGAGGTTTTCGTAGCTCACCTCCTCGCCGACGGCCAGAACCGGCCGAAGTCCCCAGACGCCCGAAAGCTGCCGGTGCACCTTGGGGTCGGTACACACGGCGAAGATGGGGAACGGCGGGCGATAGGACGAGACGAGGCGGGCCGACCCGCCACCTCGGGTAATCACGATGATGGCGGGCACCTTGAGCGCTCGTCCGGCATTGACCGAGGCCGAGGCCACCGCGTGCTCACGCTCGGAAGCACCATGTCGTTCCAGCGGCTCGGACGGCCGAAGATACCGGGGCCCCATCTCCAACACACCGCTGCCTTCGATTTCGGCGGCGATCCTGACCATGGCCTCCACGGCCTGGACGGGGTACCTCCCGGCCGCCGTCTCACCCGACAACATGACAGCGTCGGTGCCGTCGAGGATGGCGTTGGCGACGTCGGAGGCCTCGGCGCGAGTAGGCCGGGGATACTCGGTCATCGACTCCAGCATCTGGGTCGCAGTGATGACGGGACGCCCGAAGGCGTTTGCGGACTGGATGATGTTCTTCTGCGCCAGAGGTACCTGCTCGAAGGGCAGTTCCACCCCCAGGTCGCCCCGGGCAACCATGACCGCGTCCGTGACGGCGAGGATCTCGTCCAACTCCTCGAGCGCCCGCGCCTTCTCGATCTTGGCCACGAGCCAGGCTCGGCCGGCGATGCGGTCCTTGAGGGTCCTGACATCGGTGGCCCTCCGGACGAACGACAGGCCGATGAACTCGACATCGTGCTCGAACGCGAACTCCAGGTCCCTCAAATCCTTGTCCGTGACCGATGGGGCCGACACGTCCACGGACGGGAGGTTGATGCCCTTCTTGGAATGGAGGATGCCTCCTCGAATGACTTCGAATATGGAGCGCTGTTCCTGCGTCTCGACACACTGCAGTTCCAGGAGGCCGTCGTCCAGCAACACCTGGGTCCCGGGCGTGACCTCCTGAGCGAGCTTGGCGTAGGTCGTGGGCAGCTCGTCAACCATGTGCTGACCTTCCGGGGCTATCGTGATCCTCGACCCCGGTCGGAGGAACACCGGCTCCGGCAGATACCCGATCCGGATCTTGGGACCCTGCAGGTCGACGAGGATCGCTACGGGCCGACCGACTGCGTTGGACGCTTGGCGGACCAGACGAATGCTTCGGTCGTGGGTCTCGTAATTCCCGTGGGACATGTTGATCCGCGCGACGTTCATGCCCGCACGCACCATGGCCTCCGCAGTCTCGGCGGAGGCGCTGGCGGGGCCGATGGTCGCCACGACCTTCGTGCGGATCATCTGGGGGACCTCGCGGCTTGAGTGTGGGCTGCCCCGGCGGGGCGAACGCCAGCTTTGAGTCGGTTGGAGGAGACGAATGAAGCTACCTGAGGCGGCCAACGCAGCAACGGGTATCCTCGACAATCTCCCGAGACATGTGACATTACAGGACTCCCAAGACCAAGAAGCCTTCGAAATGTCTGTAACCTTCGTGCGTGATTCGGGAGGTGCCGAGGCACTCCGGACCGCACTGCAGAATCAGAGATCCGTAGCCGTCGATTGCGAGGCCGCCGGTTTTCACCGGTACAGCGACCGTATCTGCCTCGTTCAGCTGTCCACGGTGAACCAGACGTGGATCCTGGATCCCCTTACCGTCGAGCTCGGACCCTTTCTGGGCCCCGTGTTGGAGGATCCCCACATCCCGGTCCTCATGCACGGAGCCGCCTATGACCTCCGGCTCCTGAAACGGGACCTTTCCATCGAAGTCACGGGGCTCCGGGACACCCAGGTGAAGGCCTCGCTATTGGGCGAGCCGAGCATCGGTCTCCAGGCCCTCCTGGAGCGACACCTGGGCGTACGCGTGTCGAAGAAGCACCAGCGGGCGGACTGGGCTCGCCGCCCACTCACCGAGGGGATGATCGACTACGCGGCCAGCGATACACGCCATCTCCACGATCTGTCTCAGATTCTGAACGAGAAGCTCGCCGCGGCGGGCCGTACCGCCTGGGCGGAAGAGGAATTCGGCTGGCTCATGCAGTCGGCCCATGATCCGGAACCCAAGGAGGAGGTGGACCCCCTGACTCGGGTCAAGGGAGCGCGGGACCTGGACGCCGTGGAATGCACGGTCTTGCGGGAGGGGCTCGACTGGAGAGACGAGATCGCCCAGGAGATGGACCGAGCTCCGTTCCGGGTCATCTCGGACCAGACCCTCATCAGCATCGCGCAGGCCAAGCCCACATCCCTGGGTGACCTGGCCAACATGAAGGGGGTTTCGCCACGCCTCGCCAAGAGTCACGGGAGTGACCTGATCGGGCGCATCGCACGGATCGAAGAAGGAGCTCCAGGAAACCTCCTCCCCTACCCCCCGTCTCCGCCCCGCGCGCCTCGCCCCTTGCCCGAGACGGAAGCCCGGCTGGACCTGCTCAAAGGAGTCCGGAACCGGGTGGCCAACGAAATCGGCCTCGAACGCGGCAGGCTCATGGCGAATCACCTGCTCATGGAAATCGCGTTGGCCAACCCAACCCACGTGGACGCTCTCTCGGCCGTACCCAACATCAGGGCCTGGCAGGTCGAGCTCATGGGAGAGCGCCTCCTGGAGGCTCTCGAAACGCTGACCGAGGAAGGGGCCGCATCCCGAGGGAGCGACTAGCGACGGGACGACCCGTCAGCCCTCTTGCTGTTCCAGCTCCCTCTTGTATTCGATGCAGTACCGCGCGTGGGGAAGCGCATCCAAACGCTCGAAGCTGATCGGCTTCCCCGTGCCATGGCACCGGCCGAAGTTGGCGGGATCGTGGTACAGTCGCCGAAGCGCCTCCTCGATCCTGTACAAGTAGCGGCCTTCCTTCGTGGCGAAGAGCGCTGCCTTCTCCCGCTCCATCGACTCCGTGCCCTGATCGGCCATATGGTCCGTGTAGGCCGCGAGGTCGGAATCGCCAGAGGCACGATCCAACTTGGCGATCAGATCAAACATTCCCAGGGAACGCAGGGCCCGCTTCCGCTCCTGGAGCAACCGGTTCTCGATATGTTCCAATTGCTCCTCGGAAAGGACGGGCGTCTGTCCGTTCTGAACAGCCCGGCCCTTTGACGGCATGGTCGCCTCCGTGCCTCGTCTATGATGGATAGGACCCCGCGCTTCGCCGGCCTACGGCAAGCTCGGAAGCGCCCTGTAAAAAGAATCGAATGGATAGCCCATTAATTTAACCAAGCACGACCACACGTCCATGGAACTATCGCCTGGGAAGCCCTCGGCGGAGGCATGGGCACCTCGAAAGCGACCAGAGCGAGCCGTGACCGAATTCCGATGCCGAAGGCACCCCACAGAAGATCGCCTGCCCCTCGTCCGGCCTCCCTTCAAGGGAGACCTGGGCGAGCGGATCCATGTGGAGATCTGTGCCGATTGCTGGAAGGAGTGGCTGACCCACCAGACGGTCCTCATGAACCACTATGGCCTGGACCCGCGGCAGAGGAAGGCCCGGGACTTCCTCTACGAGCAGTTACGCGCCGTCCTCTTCGACGAGGGCGAGCCCGCCTCCGTGGACACGTCCAAGCAGGGCTCCATCGACTGGTAGCGGCGCGGAGTGAGCGCCTTCTGCTACGGACCTGCCCTGGCGTATTCCTAATTCCTAGCCCCTCAGGACCTCCGCCACGTCGACGAGCGCGCTTTTCAGGACGGACCGGTCAATCGTGAGCGGTGGAGCGAAACGGATGACCTGATGATGGGTCTCCTTGGCCAGAATGCCCCGCTCCTGCAGCGCCTCACAGTACGGACGTGCGGTGCCCGACTCCTTCTTGATCTCGACCCCGATCATGAGCCCCTTCCCTCTTACCTCGAGGACGTGGGGTGACTCGATGGCTCGGAGCTCATCCATGAACCAGGATCCCAACTCGTCGGACCGCGCGGACAGGTCCTCCTCGACGATCACCTGGAGAGCTGCACGGCCCACCGCTGCACCCAGAGGATTCCCCCCGAATGTCGAACCGTGGTCCCCGGGGTGGAACACGTCCATGAACGACCGGTCCGCGATGGCGGCGGAGACGGGATAGACACCTCCGCCCAGCGCCTTCCCGACGATCAACACGTCCGGCCGGACGTCTTCCCAGTCGCAGCAGAACATCCGACCGGTCCGGCCGAGTCCGGTCTGGATCTCGTCGGCAATGAAGGCCACGCCGGCTTCACGGCAGGCCTCGGCCGCCGCACGCAAGTAGCCTTCCGGGGGCACGATCACGCCGCCCTCGCCCTGGAGGGGTTCCACCAGGAAGCCGACGGTGTTCGGGGTAATGGCTTGACGAAGGGCCTCGATGTCGCCGTAGGGGACCAAATTGAACCCCGGGGTGAAAGGACCGAAGCCCTCCTTGTACTGATCCTCGGAGGAGAAGCCGACGATGGTGGTCGTCCGGCCATGGAAGTTGTTCTCGCAGACGATGATCTCCGCCCGCCCCTCGGGCACACCCTTCACCTGGTAGCCCCATTTGCGGACCATCTTGATCGCCGTTTCCACGGCCTCCGCTCCGGTATTCATGGGAAGCGCGCGCTCAAACCCCGTGGCCTCGCACAGATCCCTCAGAAAGGGGCCCATCTGGTCGTTGTGAAAGGCCCTCGAGGTCAGAGTCAGCTTCTTCATTTGAGCCTTGGCGGCTGCGATGATGCGGGGGTGGAGATGACCCTGGTTGACGGCTGAATAGGCGGCGAGGCAGTCCAGATACTTCTTGCCGTCGACGTCCCAGACCCAGACACCTTCACCGCGCTCGAGAACGACGGGCAACGGCTTGTAGTTGTCTGCGGAGTACCGGGCGGCCTCGTCCAGGTACTGTTGCGTCCGGCCCATCGTTATCGGCTCCATGGCGAGCATATTCCTCGTAGGTGGATCGTCCCCGCTGCCGTAGCCCGGTGCGGGACAGGGTTCATTCTAATCACGCCGGGGCCGGCTCCCAACGGGACCCGGACCCCGTCAGAGGGTTTCTTCCTCCCACCTCGTGACCGATTCCTGGGGGGCTTCGTTCACGTGCAGCCGAAACACGTCCGGCCGGGCATAGTGCCCCACCACGTCGAAGTCGAACTTGCCCCGGGGCACGGCGGATAAGTCCAGATCGGCGTACAGGAGGCCTTCCTCGCCCTCCAGAGGCCCGGCGACGTGTTCCCCCAGTGGACCGTACACGGCCGAACCGCCCCGGCAGAGGACCTCCGGGCTGCTCTCCACCTCGGCCAGGATCTCCAGATCGTCGGGGTAGTGGCCCTTCTCGACGTATTGATTGCAGCCAAGCACGAAGCACCGACCCTCCAGGGCAATGTGACGTAGAGTGGCCTGCCAGCGGTCGCGGCTGTCGGCGGTCGGCGCCAGGTAGAGCTCGACGCCTTTGCCGTATAGAGCCATCCGGGCCAGAGGCATGTAGTTCTCCCAACAGATGAGCCCGCCGATCCGCCCGATCTCCGTCGCGAGGACCGGCATCGTGCTTCCATCTCCTTCGCCCCAGATCAGGCGCTCGGCGGCCGTGGGCTTGAGCTTTCGATGCTTGCCCAGGATCGATCCGTCCGGGCCGAAGTAGACCAGTGTGCAGAACAGGGTGCCGCGCCCGGACGTCGTGTCACGCTCGATGACGCCGACGGCCAGGAATAGACCCGCCGCTGCGGCGGCTTCACCCATCCGTTCCGTTTCGGGGCCGGGCACGTCGATGGCCGAACGCCAGTATCGCTCGAAGGCGCGGCGCCCCGCCTCCGATCGTCCGCCCACCGACGTCCCGAACGTCAGTCCCCAGGGATAGCCGCCAATGAACGCCTCCGGGAACAGGACCAATCGCGCCCCCTCGGCCCCTGCCTCGGCGGTCCATTGACAGACCCGGTCCACCGCTTCGGCGGGTCTGAACGGAAAGCCCCTGGGCTGGGCGACGGCGACCTTGATGGGTTGGGGAGCGTCAGTCATGGGCCATTTCGGGGGGTTGTCTGGAACAAGTTCGGCGTCGCGGTGCCGAGAACGCGTCAATCTGACGCCGTGGGTATCCCGGCACCACCACCCGGCGGTGGATGCACCGGCCCTCGGACACCGAGCGAATGGCCGTTTCGGTCCACTGGCCTTGATCCCGACCACGAAACCGCCACAATCCCCAGCACTCGCAACGACTCAGTCTCCGGGAGCCCACATGCGCAGGATCCCAGCCCAGGCACTCGCCGCACTCGTGCTTCTCCTGTCACCGACTGCGACCCTCCTGGCCCAGGACGGCAAGGACGCAGTCATGGCCCACATCGAAAGCCGAGCCGGCACCTACGGGGAGGTGGCCCAACAGATTTGGGACCTCGCCGAGGTGGGGTACCTCGAGGACCGGAGCTCCGCCCTCTTGCAGCATCAGCTCGCTCAGGGCGGTTTCCGCCTGGAAACCGGCGTGGCCGGCATGCCCACGGCCTTCGTCGCGAGCTGGGGGGAAGGGAGCCCCGTGATCGGGATACTGGCCGAGTTCGATGCGCTTCCGGGAATTTCCCAGGAACGGGCGCCGGAGCGGGCTGTGCGGGAGGGAGCGGGCGCGGGACACGCCTGCGGCCACCACCTGTTCGGCACCGGTTCCGTGGCCGCCGCGCTGGCTGTCAAGGACTGGCTCCAATCGAGCGGGACCAGCGGGACGATCCGCCTCTACGGCACGCCCGCCGAGGAAGGGGGCGCGGGGAAGGTGTACCTGGTACGAGGCGGACTGTTCGACGACGTGGACGCCGTGCTGCACTGGCACGCGTCCGATGCCAACGATGCAAGCCCCGGGCAGTCCCTGGCCAACAAGTCAGCGAAGTTCCGCTTCCACGGCACGTCGGCTCACGCAGCCGCCGCCCCGGAGCGCGGCCGCTCCGCACTGGATGCGGTGGAGGCCATGAATCACATGATCAACCTCATGCGCGAGCACGTCCCTCAGGAAACCCGGATCCACTACGTCATCACGTCGGGCGGGGCCGCCCCCAACGTGATTCCGGACTTCGCCGAGGTCTACTACTACGTCCGCCACCCCGACCCGGAGCAGGTGGTGGACATCTTCGATCGCGTGGAGGCGGCAGCGCGAGGGGCAGCCCTGGGCACCGGCACGGAGGTGCAGTTCGAAGTCATCCACGGGATCTTCGCCCTGCTGCCCAACGAAGCGCTTGCCGAGGTCGTGAACGAGAACCTCCTGGCTGTTGGCGGTGTCGACTACGATGAGAAAGAAAAGGCATTCGCCGAGGCCCTGCGGGAGAGTCTTCCCGACGACGCACCGCCCCTGGCGAGCGCCGCGGAGATCCAGCCCTTCGAGATGAAGCCGGCCGGTGGCTCCACCGACGTCGGTGACGTGAGTTGGGTCGTACCTACCGCTGGGCTCGACGCCGCGACGTGGGTGCCCGGCACCGCCGCTCACTCCTGGCAGGCGATCGCCTCCGGAGGGACGAGCATCGGAGAGAAGGGCATGTTGGTCGCCGCCAAGACGCTGGCCAGGACCGCCGTCGATCTCTTCCAGAACCCCTCGCTGGTCGCCGAAGCCGCCGCGGAGTACCGCGATCGGGTGGGAGCGGACTTCCGGTACATCTCGCTGGTGGGCGACCGGGACCCGCCCCTCGACTACCGCCGGCCCGCCGGAGAGCGGTAAGGACCCCCGTCAGGTCCCACAAAAGCGGAGAACGGTGAGCGCGAGGACCTTTGCCGCCGATTCGACCTCGCCGAAGTCGACGGACTCGTTGGGCGCGTGTGCGTCAGAAAGGTGGCCAGGACCGAAAAGCACACCGGGCGTGCCGCCCGTGTTCACCAGGAGTCGAAGGTCGGTCCCACAGGGCAGTCCCGCCACGACCGGCGGTTTCCCCAGCACGTCCCGACCCGCTTCCCGCACTGCCCGGACGATGGGGCTTTCGAGTGGCGTGGATGCCGGACGGAAGACGCCACCCCACCACTCGACCTCCGGGGGATGGGCAGACAGCCAGCCGTCACCCGCCACGACGTCCATGACCGCAGCCTCGAACTCGGCTCTCGCGTGGTCCAGGGTCTCCCCGGGCACGATGCCGTAGCGGCCCTCGCAGGTCAAAAGGTCGGGTACGGTGGAGGCCCACGTTCCGCCGCGCACCGTGCCGACGCTGATGGGGAATGGAAGAGGCAGCCTGGCCAGCACCGTGTCAGAGACATCGGCATTCCGCCGCTCCTCCAACCGACGCAGCGCCTCCAGGACGGGAAAGAGCTTGTCGAGAGCGCTCACCCCTTCCATGCGAAGGGCGCCGTGTGCCCCCCTCCCCCGGATGCGAATCCGAAAGCTGAGCGCACCCGCATGGGTGGTGACGACGGCCAGACGAGTGGGCTCCATGATCACCGCGCCGTCGCCGGTGTGCCCCCGGAGGATCGTCGCCAGGGTGCCGACGCCACCATCCTCCTCGCCCACCACGCTCTGCATGAGCACTCGCCCGCGGATCTTCACGCCCGTATCGGAGATCGCTCTCAAAGCGGCCAGTCCAGCGGCAAGTCCCCCTTTCATGTCCGCGGACCCTCTTCCGTAGACCCGCTCACCGTCGAAATGTCCGCTCCAGGGATGATGGAGCCAGTCCGCCGGGTCACCTGGAGGGACGACATCTACGTGGCCGTTGAGGACGAGGGTCGGGCCGTCGGCGACGCCCTCGAGGCACCCGACGAGGCCCGTGACCGTATCGCGGTCGATCTCCGCGCCGTAGTCCGGGTGGCCACGAAGCTCTTCTCCGTCCACCTCCCACCGGTCCAGGTCCAGGCCGAGGGAGTCCATTTCATCGGCCATCGCCGCCTGAGCCGCTTCCTCGTCGCCCCCGTGACTCGAAATCCTCAGGAGCCTTTGGAGAGAGACCAACAGGGCTTCCCGGTCGATGGCCTGGACGACCCTGGCCTCGTCTTGGGTCAAGACGAAGCCCCCAGTAGGTCGGCCAGGTCCGCCAGTCGTGGACCGATGGACGGGACGGGTCCTGTCCTCTCGAGTGCCCGCTGGAGGCTGGGCGGCACCGCCACCGTTCTCCCGATCAGAGGCTCAACCGTCTCTGCGAACTTCGCCGGATGGGCCGTGCCCAAGACCAGACCTACACTGTCTGGGTGGGCCCGTCGAAAACCACGCAGCCCGAGCAAGCCGACGGCCGTGTGGGGGTCGAGAACCACGCCCGACTCCTCATGGACCTGAGCGATGCAGCGGGCCGTCTCCTCGTCCGTCCAGGCGCTGGCTGTGACCACCTCCCGGACGCGGTCGACATCACCACCGAACATGTGGAGGATCCGCTCCACGTTGCTTGGGTGTCCAACGTCCATGGCATTCGAAATCGTCGGCGATGAGGGTCGCGGCTCGACGAGGCCCGAGTCCAGGTAGTCCGGGAACACCCGGTTGGTGTTTGTTGCTGCCACGAAACCGGCGATCGGCGCACCGAGGGTCCGGGCTACGAGTCCGGCTGTGAGGTTCCCCAGGTTCCCCGAAGGAACCGAAACGAAGAGTGCCCTCGTCCCGCCGAAGGCCAGGGCGCCGTAGAGGTGGTAGAACGTCTGGGGCAACAGCCGGCCCACGTTGATGGAGTTGGCGGACGTCAGTCCGTACATCTTCCGCAATCCAAGGTCGGCAAAAGCCTCCTTCACCAGGCGTTGACAATCGTCGAAAGCACCCCCGACGGCCACTGCCGTGACACTCTCACTGGGAACCGAGAGTTGGGCTCGCTGCCTGGGGCTGACCTTGCCCTCGGGGAACAGGATCACAACGCGGATGTCGCGCTGGTCCCGGAAGGCCTGCGCCACCGCACCTCCCGTGTCTCCCGAAGTCGCGACGAGGATCGTTCGCCTCTCGGCCCGGTCGCCGCAAAGGGCCGACATGGCCCCGGCCATGAAGCGCGCACCCACGTCCTTGAAGGCGAGGGTGGGGCCATGGAAGAGCTCCAATATGCTCTCGCCGGCCCCCAGGGGAGTGAGAGGGAACGGGAAGTCCACCGACGCCCGGGCCAGTGCCGACACGCTGGCCTCGCCCAACCGGGCGCCCAGGAGATGCTCGGCGACGGCTGCTGCCACGTCGCCGATGGGGCGCCCCCGCAATTCGCCCAGGACGGACGTCGCCAGGGGCTCGATATCGACCGGGTTGAAGAGGCCGCCGTCGGGAGCGAGGCCCTGAAGAAGCGCGTCCCGGAATGTCCACGGCGTGCCCCCGGGGTCCCGGGTACTGACGAGTCTCATCCTCCGGACGAGGGAGAACCGGGCTCGGGAACCGTGTCCGGGCGAATCGAATCCGTGGCCGGAACGGAATCCGCTCTCGTCGTGTCCGGCACGGCCGCCAACGTGTCGGGCCTCGGCGAGGCCGTGTCCGGTGGGACGCCGCTCGACCGGCGGCCCGGGAGCAGGCGCCTCAAATCGCTCACTCCCGGCAACCCACGAACGGTGGTCGTATCCGCTCTCGGGATCAAGCGATCCACCAATCCCTCGGCCCTCTGCTGCAGTTCTTCACGCCGCTCCTCGATGACCCCCTGGATCTCGCTCTCGACTTCCGCTTGCAGGGCCCCGGCCACGCTCTGCCCCACGGCGGAGGGGTCGGCGCTGACGCGGGGATCGAGGACCGAGCCTGCCACCCGGAGGACGGCATCCAGAGGCACCCCACTCGACTGGACCCGACGAATCACGGCGGCCCCCACCCCGGTCCTGGCCAGCGCGGCGCTGTCGAGGCGCTCGGCAGGCAGGCGGTAGAGGAGGTTCAGAGCGAGCTGGCCACCGAAGCCGACGGAGCCTGCGACTCTGGGCTCTCCGAACGCCCCCCGCACGGTGGATTCCTGCAAGACCACGCGTCCTTCGCGGAGGAGAAGGGGTGCCGTCCAATCATCGAGAGAGAGCTGCCGAAGCTCGGGCACATCGAAGAAGCGGGAAAGGGCGTCGGTCACCGCGTTTGCGTGGAGCGTACCGCCCTTGAGCGAGAATGAGCCGGAACCGAGGAGTGTCGCGGGAGAGGGAAGGTAGACCCGGTCCATGTCGCCGCTCACGTCGACGTCCACCGAGAGGAGGCCCGAAACGAATCTTCCCAGGGGAGACGTGGCGCTGAGGAAAGGGGCGGCCTGCACGTCCTCGGCCGTGAACCGGAGTGAGAAGGGCTCTGCATCGCGACCCAGGCCCAGGCTGACGTCCGCCCGAACGGTTCCCCCGTAGGCCCCCGCAACCACGTCGTGGACCCGGACGAGCCTGGGCCCGAACTCCACGCGAGCCCGCACGTCGGAGAGGGCGTAGGGAGCGGAAAGAAACGTTCCGAAGGACATCCTCACCTCGCCTCCAAGAGGAAGGGAGTCGGGGCGGAAGATCCCTCGAGCCTCCAGGATCTGCCCCGGCGTCCGGTCACGGATGCGCCGGTCGCCGAGCTGTGCGAAGACGAGCTTCCCGTATAGGACCGTGGAATCCGGCGGGGGGGCGGGGAACACCGCATCCATGTCGAAACGATCTCCGGCGAAGGATCCGTCGAGCACGGGAACACTGCCGTCACCCCGCGTCCACGCCGCCCAATCCGCCAACCCGCCCGTCGATACGAAGGCGTCGGCCCCCAGCCGGACGGGGAGATCGGACCAGCGGGCGCCCTCGGCCCCCAGAATGACGGTGCCGGACGGCAGGCCCACGGGCACGGCCACCCCGGGGAGTGTCAGGGACACGTTCTCAGGCATCAGCCTCCCTGAGAGATTCGCCTCCGCCGGGTTCGCGAGGGTGCCCCGGGCGGTCACGTCCAGGGCGAGGGCTCCGGAGACGGTAACGCTGTCGGGCAGCGTCACTACGGACCCCAGCCCACCGAGGTCGGGCTGCGCAGCGACTCGCATGACGAAGCCGCTCACATCGCCGAGTCGAACCAGACCACGCACACGCAGAGGCCCGCCCAGTGCCACACCCTCCGTTTCCGTGGTCCAGACGCTGTCGCCGGCCATGAACCACGTCCCCCGGAGACCCGTGAGCATCGGCGCCTGGTCGGCTGCCGCGATGTATACCTCCTCGAGGTCCACGGATCCGTCTATCACGGGTGGGACACCCGACCCGAGGGTCCCCGACACGCCCAGGTTCACCGAAAGACGGCCGCCCAGGTCGGGCCGGGCGTCCAGGGTCGAGTCCGGCATCAGCGAGACCAGGCGAGCCGCATCGAGATCCTCGCCCATGATGGAGGCCCGATAGCCTCCTCCACCCTGCTCATCCCGGTCGAGGCCCGCCGTGAGGCTGAAAGCGAGTTCCTCGACCCTGAACTGACCTTCGTCCAATCGGATGGTCCTGAACTCGTCCTGGGCGCTTCCGCTGCCCTCGATCTCCACGTCCCATGGGCCGACACGGCCACTCGCGCTCTCCGAGAGTCGGGCGCCGATCCTGGCGCTGGCCGAGGTCTCCAGAGTCCACCGGTCCCCATCCTCGCTCCGCACGCGGGTCCTCGCGGCGAGAGGGGCCACCACGAAGGCGCTTCCTTTGCCGACATCCCGGTAAGACAGGGTTGCGTCGTCGATCCGAATCGACTCGATGTCGACCTGAAACGGAGCACCACTCCCAGCGTCGGGCGTGGTCTCCCGGACCGTCTCCCGCGTGGCCCCGGTCCCGAACCCTTCCGCGTTGCTACGCCCGTCCTCGTCGACGACCACACGCACCTGAGGCCCCTGCAGCCGGATCTCGTCGATCCGGATTCGGCGACGCAACAATTGCATCAAACTGACGTCCAGGCGGAGTTCCTCAACCGAGATGAAGGGATCCCCCGCAACCCCTTCCGGGTTGTGGATGGTCACGTCCTCCAACGCCACCGCCACGGGGGGAAAGAGGGCAACCCGGGCCGCCGCGATATCGACCGTGCGGCCCGTCGCAGCTTCCATGCGGGGCTCGAGCCACCGGGCCAGATCGTCGGGGTCGATCCCTCTTGCCGCGATGACCAAGACCACGATGACGACGCCCAGAAGCCCCACGGCCCCCGCAACGAGGCGCAGAGCCCAACGACGCTTCCGGGGTGGGGGTATCTCTTGATCGGGCATGACGCGCTCACGCTGAGAATGGGGCGGGATGTTCGTACACCGGAGTTGCAATCCGCGTGCCGCCGGTCGTCCGGTCCGGCGAGCCCGTACCGGGGGTGCTACCCCCCTACCTGAGTCCTGACCAGGGTGATCGTCTCAGAATAGCGAATCGGACCCAGGGGGGTATCCACCGTCGGGGTCACCCGGACGGCCACCTCGGTCCCGTCACCCCCCTGCCCCGCCACCGCCTGCGCCAGGTCGACGAGCTCACGGACGTTTCCGTCGACGAAGTCCACCAGGTTGAGGCTCACACCCAGGCTGAAGGGTCGGCGGTCGCCCGGTGGAAAGGAAACGGGCTCGTCCAGGACCCCGCTCACGGTCTCGGTATCGTCCAGCAGCAACGTCCAATCCATCCTCACGAGGCGTGCCTCGGTCGGGTTGTCGGCGGGGTTCTCTCCGGAAAGGACCAGGCGCAGGTCCAGGGGCAGATCCCCCGACGACATTGCGCTCGCGACGCGCGACACGTCCACGAGGGTGAGGTCGTGGGACACGGCCCTCGAGAGGTGGATTCCCGCCAGCCGGACGTCGGTCACGCCATCCAAACGGAACTCCACCTGACGGAGTGCGACGATCTGCTGGAACGTGGTACAGGACCCCGTCACGACGGACGCCGCAAGCGCGACCGCAGCCAACCAGCTGCGGGGACAGTCGAAACCGCGGACGGATTTCGTCATGACCGGCTGCCATACCCATCTCGGGGGACGCTGAATGGCGAAACCAAACCGACGGTCCGGGCACGCCCCGTGGGCGGGTGTCAGGTCGGAATGGCGTCACCTCTCCTACACCAGATCATCGTCGGTGGCGCGCCTGCGCGTGAGGGCGATCGTGTCTCCGCGTGCACGAAGCCGAGCTTGAACGCTATGCGTATACTGGCCGCATGGTCGGATCGGCAATGCAGCTCGATGGAGGACACGCCCGGCAGACCCAGCCCGACTTCGCACAGCGCTGCCGCCGAGCCCGTGGCGATCCCCCGCCCGGCGGCGTCGCTCCGGACCCAGTAGCCCACCTCCATGGCCTGGGGTCCTACACGTCCATAGAGGCCCGCTCCGCCCAGGATCCGGGTCTCGGCCAGGTCGAAAACCGCGTACAGAAGGTTGCGGCCCTCCTCGAAGTCCTTCCTGTAGCCCTCGATGCGTCGCTCAAGGGCCGGTGGATCGTCCACTCCCTCCAATACCCAGGGCGTCCACGAGAGTAGCTCGGCCCGGCTGGCGTCGAGGGCGTCCTGCAGGAGGGGGGCGTCAACGCGTTCCCACCGTCTCAGGACGACGCCGGCACGTTGGATCCGAGGAGGCACCGTCAACCGCCGATCGTCCTCCGCGGCGTCCCCTCCAGTGTCCGCATCCGGGGACCCGCGTGTCCGGAATTGGACACGCCTGCCAGGCCGATCACTCCCTCGACGACAGCACGGTGCCTCCGAAACCCAATGACGACGGGAGCTTCCACGAACGACGCAACCCTGGCACGCGCTGTGCCATCAAAGGGGTATGGAAGCGGCGAGGCGAACGGCGCCCGACCGCACGGGTGGAGGAGGTGAGACGATGCGTGCCAGATACCAGACAAATCCAAAAGTCGCAGCCTTCGGGTTGATCCTTTCATTGGGACTCATCCTCGGAGGACAGGAAGCCGAGAAGCGACCCGTGGCCGATGCCGATGCGGTCGAGCACGGACAGCTGCTCGACGTCGAGCCCGTGATCAAGGACGCAAAGGTCCAGGCGCACCTCGACCTCCTGGCTTGTTGACACTTCCGAGCAACGCCATACGGCGAACGTACCGAAGGTTTTGGCCCGGAGTTTGAGCCTCCCCTGTCTGCCGTTCAGGACTCCTTCCTGAAACGCACGCCCTTGGTTCGAACGTTGTTCACGGTGAAGCCGACGACGTCGCCGCTCCCGTCCCGCTCGAAGGACACGGTGGCGAGGAAGAATGCCGACCCCGCGAATTCGTCGTCTCCCCGGGGGCTGAGTTCGATGGGCGGCATGTTGAGCTGGCGGACCGAAAGCACCCCGTCTCCAGCCTCGACCACGTAATACACTTCCAGTTCAGGCGAGAAATAGCGCCCCTCGAAGGCCGCGAGCTCGAGAGCCGTGGGCACTCCGGCGTCGATACGGCTGAGTCGGGTTTCGCCGGCCTGCGAGAGCGTCGCTTCGTCCACCGACCCGTCGCTCGCGGTATGGAACGTGATCGTGGCCTCCACCGACGGGACGGCGAAGGTAGAGTCGGTCGTGGCCACCATCGTGAGGCGCGCCTGTCCTTCTACTTCAATCGTCAAAGACCCGTCAGCGACGCCGAACGTAACCTTCGGGCCGGCCTCCACGACCCATTCACCTGCCAGCGCTTCCAGCCTGGCTGCGGCAACCTCTACACTCCCGCCCTCGGCCACCTTCTCCGCAATGGGCTCGAGTTCCGCCGAGAAGAAGACGTCGCCGAGGCGAGTCCCGACGCCTAGATCGAAGAGTGCGTTGTTGCTCATGATGATCACGCCGCCGTCGAACTCGGGGTAGTAGCCCAGGTAGGCTCGATGGGCCACGTCGCCACCGGTATGGGCGTAGAGTCGCCGACCACGCCTGGTGGATACGCCGAGGCCGAGGCCGTACCCCGTGGTGTCCCCGTTCGCGAGCACGGCGGACGTGGTCAACTGCCGGACCCCCTCAGCACCTCCCAGTTCCGGCTCCGCGTAGTTCCCCAGCCAACGCGCCAGGTCGGAGACCGTCGTATAGATCCCACCGGCGCCCGCCGAGGCGGCCAGGTCACGGGCCGTGCGATAGCCTCGCCCCTCTTCCGGCACGTAGCCCTGGGCGCTCCCCGGAATGACCTGGCCCTGGATCATCTTGACTCGCGTATCGGACATCCCCAACGGCTGAAAGACCCGGGCCCTCATGAAGGCGTCGAAGGACTCTCCCGATACGCGCTCAACCACATAAGACAGCAGGATGAAGCCGGTGTTGTTGTAGTTGTACTCCGTATTGGGAGGCGCCTGCCGCTCCGTCTGGCGCTGAACGACCTGGATCGCCCTGCTTCGGTCGAAACCATCCTCTCCCCGGTACCCGGTCAAGGGGAGGAGATTGTAGATCTCACGATACCCGCCCGTGTGGTTGAGCAGATTGCGAAGGGTCACCGGATCCCCGAGGTCCGGAAGCTCCGGTAGATGGTCCCGCACGTCGTCGTCGAGAGACAGCTTCCCGTCCTGCTCGAGCAGAAGCAGCGCCATCGCCGTGAACTGCTTCGATACCGAACCGATGTTCGAGATCGTGGCAGGGCGGAAGGGAACACCATGCTCGAGGTTCGCCATTCCGTAGGCCCGGCTCAGCCGGAGGGCCCCGTCCTTCACGATGCCCACCACGACCCCGGGTCGATCCGTCCCCGAGTAGGGCCGCATCAGTTGGTCCAGGCGGTCCGACGGGTCCGCTGCGACCGGCTCCACCGTGAGGAGTCGAACGCGGGGCCTCACCGTCGCTTCTTCTTCCGTCGACTCCACGCGCATCCGGAAGGTGCCGGACGTCTCGCTACTCAGCACGAAGGGCTCCGGACCCCGGTCGAGGGCGTCGAAGGTGGCCAGGATCTCATTCTCTGGACCCAGTAGCGACAGTCGAACGTCACCGTCCTGCTGGTCTACTTCCCCATAGACGAACTGGTCCGTCTGGAGCTCGATCGTGAATTCGGACGAGTCCCCTGGCGCCAGGGTGATCCGCCGTTCGTCCCCCACCGCCAACGGCCCGGCGTCCTGACTCAGTAGGGGGAAAGGCGAGAGGCCGAAGAGGACAAATAGAAAGCAGGCAGCAGTACGCCGCATCGGGGAGCTCCTTGGGCGGGAGGTTCTGTGCCTCAGAATAGGGGCCACCGTACACCACGAACCAGGGGTGGCCCAGCGTCATCTCAAGACGATGACCGCTCACGCTCCGCGACAACCTGCATCCGCCGGGCCTCCGTCGACGGAGGTCGGTCGGCGTCGAACCACGCGCAGCTGAAGAGCGGCCGAAGCCCCGCTTGAACCATGGCCGCCTTCAGCTCCCCCTCAGAATAGACGCGCCAGTCGAACTCGTCCCCCCCGGGCCCGCTTTCGTACCTGAGCGAGACCTGGTAGCGATTCTCGACCAACCGGCTGCTTCTCCGACACCGACGGCCATCAGGGCTCTCCAGGACGTCTTGCTCCACCGCAGGCAGGGCGGTGCGGTTGTAGACGTCCACGACCAGGCGCCCCCCTGTCCTCAGCCTCCGGCCCATGGCGGCCAGAACGGCGAGATTCTCTTCCCCTGACCCGTACCCAAAGCTCTGCCAGAGACACAGCACCCCATCGAAATCGTCGGCCAGGGTGTCGAGGTCGGACATGTCCAGGAGCGCGAAGGCTGCGCCGGGGGCACGGGCTCGCGCCGCCTCGATGGCCGAGTCCGAACGGTCCACCCCAAGGATCTCGTATCCGAGAGACGCAAGCGCCGCGGCGTGTCGGCCCGTTCCACAGGCCACGTCAAGCAACCTGGGGAAGGCGTTCACAGCGAGGTGACGGCGAATGAAGTTCACCTCTGCCTCCACCCGGGGGCCACCGCCTGCCGGCAGGAAGAAGTCGAACCAGGCTTCAGAGTAGTCGTTCACCATCGTGCAGGGCTCGTCGGCGGTCTGGGCGAAGGTCACGACATCGGAAAGACCCTTCGACGTACAATCCTAGCGAAACCTGAATCGCCAAAGCGACCATTGGGCTAGCTCTCTGGACCCGCAAGCGACTCCACGCCCGCCAGG
>JAHEKK010000156.1 GCA_024638395.1 Gemmatimonadota bacterium
GGCATACCGCACCATTCGCAACGTCATCTCCGTCCTCCCGCTGTAAGCACCCCAACGTGGGTTGTTGTAGGAGCCGCCGCGGAAAAAGGTCCTTATCTTGGACGGCACCCCATGAACCGGGCAGGCGCTCCAGCGGGGCCATTCTCGTCCCGCACAACGGACTCTGGCTGCACGACACGTCCAACCGGCAAGACACCCATGCCCCTATCGAGATCGGTCGAGGACTATCTCAAGGCGGTCTATTCCCTCAGTGAGCGGGGAGAGGCGGCCGGGACCAGCGAGCTGGCCAGGGTCCTGGACGTCCAGCCGGCCTCCGTCACGGGAATGATCAAGCGCCTGGCGGAGGAGGACCTCCTCGAGCACGAGCCCTACCGGGGTGTTCGGCTCACCGCCAAAGGCGAGCGGGAGGCCCTGCGGGTCCTGAGGCGGCACCGTATCCTCGAGACGTACCTGGTAGAGCGGCTCTCCTTCACGTGGGACGACGTCCATGCAGAGGCCGAAAGGCTCGAACATACGGCGTCGGAAACCCTGATCGATCGAATGGCCGAGGCCCTCGGCGATCCCGCCACGGATCCCCATGGCTCTCCGATCCCGACCCGGACCGGAGAGATCGACGCGACCGAGTACCTCCACCTGGCCGAGGCCCCCGTGGGGGCGCGCCTGGTCGTCCGTTCCGTGGCCGACGAGGATTCCACGCGCCTCCGCTACTTCGCTTCGGTCGGGTTGGTTCCCGGGGCCAAGGGGGTCGTCGAGTCCGTGGGATCTTCGGATGGCACGGTCGTGTTGCGGTTGAAGACCTCCGCGCAGTCCGTCCTCGTCGGCCGGACGGCGGCCCGCCGAATCCGCGTGCAGCAGGAAGAGCCTTAGGAAGGGACCTCAACGGACCTCGTTCAAGGCTCCGGTGGCCCGCAGTAGGGGTACTGGGCAACCACAGTCGGATCATCGAGGGCCCAGGCCGTGAACTCGTGTCGAGCGGCAGTCCCGAACACGCCGGTGCCCGCTCCGAAGACCGACGGGATACGAACGGCGCCGGAGGGATTGAAGTTCCCGCCCCTTGCCCAGTTGACCCAGTTCCGGTCTAGGCTCGAGACGGATACGACGGCGGACGTTCCCCGGGGCATGCCCTCCTGGAGCGCCAGCGAGATCTCCCGGTCGAGGTCGAATCGTTCGAAGACGAGAAAGTCCGAGGGGAGCACGATGGTCGTGTCGCCCCGCAGGGCCAGACCATTCAGGTAGAGCTCCTGGGGGACCTCCACTTCCGGGATGGCCTGATCCAGCCCCACGATGACGGTCTCACCGAGGTACCCCCAAGCCTCGGCCGAGGACGTCCAAGCGACCTCGAACCGCGTACCGGGTCGGACGAGACACAATGGCTGGAGGCGGCCTCCCGGAAGGTCCAGCATGCCGCTCTCCAGTGCCACCAGTTCGAAGTCGCCGGGGATCGTGGAGGTGGACGTAAGGCGGCGCCCGTCGTCGGTCAGGACGTCCAACTCGACGGTGGCCCCGGGAGGAATGGGCGAGGGAGACAACTCCAACCGGTAACAACTGCCACTGGGCGGCGGGGCCTCCTGGCCTTCCGGGAGGAAGAACAAGCGGCAGGCCTCCTGGCCGACCTGGGGCAGTTCCAGGCTGAGGGCCCCATCCGGCGCCCTGACGGTGACGGTCGCCGGCACGGTCGGCGGACTCCCGGGGAAGGTGCGATGGAGGAAGACCCGGGCGGTCATGATGGTGGTCGCCTCGGGGCCACCCGGTGTAGCGAGGAATCCCCGGGTCACCACCAGGTGCCCCTCGGCGATCACGATGTCCTCCGGCTCAGCGAGGGTGATTTCCTGGATCTCGCACCCGAGAGCGGCAAGAGCCAGAAGCAGTGCCGGAGTGCGGGGCCAGCGGCCCGGCTCAACCATACGCATCAAAACCGGATCTCCACGCCCAGGGTGGGAAGCAGGGGGATCATGGATACGCCGGCGCGCTCAGCCGGTGTGTTCCCGAATTCGAAGAAGTAGAACAGGACATTCTTCTGATTGTAGAGGTTGATGACGTTCAGATACGGTGTGAGCGTCCCCCAGGACCGCTGCATCGGCTTTCGAAAACTCAGATCGAGTCGGTGACGAAGCGGATACCGTGACCCGTTTCGGGGTCCCAGGACGACACCGTCACCGAAGCCGTCGTCGGGCTCCAGAAGCCCACCCTGGACCGCCCGGTTCCGATAGAACGTGAAACCCCCGAGGGGGCGGGTGTAGGGAAGGCCCGTCCCGAAGTTCCACCGGAACCCCCCGACCGTCCCCCAGGGCATGGGCCGGTTCAGTACGAGGTCGACGTCGAGCCTGCGATCGAAAACCGGGGGGAACGTGACCTCGGGCACCGGATCGACACCGATGCGGGTGTCGGGGAACGTGCGCTCGGTCCTCAAGAACGAAACGGAGATCCAACCGTTGGTCTCGCCCCGCTCCTTTCGGAGGAACAGGTCCAGACCCCAGGACTGGCCGTCGCCCGCGAGGAACTCGTCCAGGTCGTCGTTCGGGTCCTCCGCGAAATTCTGGGTGAGGACGCCGTCGTAGGTTCGGACGTAGGCCTCGATGGAGCCGAACCAATCCTCCGAAGCTCCCAGGAACCGCTCATACCCGATCTGTAGCTGGTCGGAGACGACCTTGGGCGCCAGGGCGCCGGTCAGGACCCAGACATCGAGCCCGATGGGCAACTCCTCGTCTCGAATCGAGTGGAGGAATTGACTGTATCGCCCTGCGGCCACCCGGACCGCCGACCCTTCCCCCAGGAACCGTTTGACCGCTACCCGGGGAGCTATCGTGTATTGCACGTTCCCCCGGTCTGGCGTCCAACGATCAGCCCGAACGCCTCCTTCCAGGAGCCAGCGGCTGCCGGGACGCCAGTCGAATTGGGTGTACGCCCCCACCTCCCAACCGGCCCCATCCGCCCCGGCGAACTCGGTACCGCCGGACGCGAGTAGATAGTCGTGGACCACACGATTGGCGACGAATCCCGACTTCCAGCGGAAACGGGGTTCGGGACGAAGCTCCAGGTCCGCGCCCAACGTGGCCTGGCCCACGAAGGTGCTGAATTCCGTGTCGCCGAACTCGGGGAACCCGAAGTCGGAGGTGAAGCGGGAATAGGACGCCCGGAGATCCAGGGCGCCCCCTCGCTGCATCGGATGGGTCCACGTCCCCCCGACTGCGTCGTTCCCCCAGTTCCACTTGATCTGCAGGGGTAGATCGTCGGGATCGACTTCCGAGAGATCGAGTACGTCGCGGCCCGAGTAGGCCGTGATCTGGAACCGGTTCCCGCCCTTCGTCCACCCCTCGAAAGCTCCCTGCACGTCGGTAAGGTGATAGGGAAAATCGAGGAAAGGCTTGAAGAGGACGTCGAAGTACGAACGCCGACCCGACACCCGCCAGCGAGTGTTTCGCAGGCCAAGGCTGCTCGTGAGACCCGCGGGAAGTCCTCCATCGACCGCGATTCGCGTGGCGAGGAGACTGATCCCCGCATCCACGCTCGGTTCTCCGTCTCCCACGTCGGTCTCCACCGTCAAGACCGAAGAAACCCTGCCGCCGTACTCTGCGGGGAAGCCGCCCGACTGCAACTCTGCGCGCCGGACCATGTCGGCATTGAACACCGAGAACAGTCCGCCGAGGTGGAATGGATTGAAGATGGGAACGCCGTCGAGAAGGATGAGGTTCTGATCGGCGGAGCCACCCCGCACGTTGAACGCGGCTGAGAAGTCCGAGACCGTGGTGACGCCGGGCAGCACTTCCACGGCACGGATGGGATCCGCCTCCGCGAGTCCCGGGATGGCTTTGACGGCCTCCCGGTCCAGATCCTGAACGGTGATGCCGGCCGTCTCCTCGAAACGGATCCGGGCCCGGCTTCTCTCTCCTTCGATGGAGAAGCCCTCCAGCTCCAGGGCTTCCGTTGTGAGAGTCACCTCCAGCACCGGCTGGCCTCCCACTGAAGCGTCCAGGCGCACGCCCTCTTCGTGAGAGGCGTACCCAAGAGCGGAAACCCGGAGCGTGTAGGATCCGGTCGTCAGGCCTGCGACCGTGAAATAGCCCAGGTCGTCCGTGGTGGCGTAGCGCGCCTGGGTCACTCCCGTCGTCGGTACGGCGGTCACGACCGCGGAAACGACGGGGACGCCGTCATCAGACCAAACGCGGCCCTGGATGGACCCGGTCTGGGCCGTGCCCGGCCGGGGCAGCAGGAGCGACATTCCCGTCGCCAGGTACACGGCGCGGGACAACAGTCTTCTATTGCGATCGGTCACGTGGACCTGAAACCTGTCAGAAGGAACTTCGCCGGCCGGGGGAGCCGACCCTACCCCAACCACCACCCCCGGCCCCACCCGCCATGCACGCCTACTACTGCGACCACTTCGTCCTCCCTCTGCCTCCGCACCACCGCTTCCCGATGGAGAAGTACAGCCTCCTACGGCGCCGAGTGGCCCGCGAGCTGCCGGACGTACAAATGTACGTTCCTCCGGCCGCCACGGCGGATGAGCTCATGCGAGTTCACGACCCTCGCTACGTTCGCCGGGTCTTCCAGGGCGCCCTTTGCCCCGATCAGGTCCGTCGTATCGGGTTCCCGTGGTCGCCGGAGCTTGTGGAGCGATCCCGCCGGTCTGTTGGGGGGACCATCGCGGCAGCCCGCCAGGCCATCCTCGACGGCGGCGCCGTGAACCTGGCCGGGGGCACCCATCACGCGTTCAGTGATCGCGGCGAGGGCTTCTGCGTGTTCAACGACGTCGCCGTGAGTATTGAAGCCATGCGTCGTGAGGGTCGGATCGGACGAGCCGCGGTGGTGGATCTGGACGTCCACCAGGGGAATGGAACCGCCCGCCTCTTTCAAGGAGATCGTTCGGTGTACACCGCCTCCGTACATGGCGAGAGCAACTTCCCGTTCCACAAGGAGATGAGCGACCTCGACATAGCCCTCCCCGACGGGGCTGATGACGGGGCCTTTCTGGCTGCGACGGAAAGGGTCCTGGACGGAGCCCTCGATCATGGGCCCGATCTGCTCTACTACGTGGCCGGTGCCGACCCCTTCGTCGATGACCGGCTTGGGCGGCTTGCGGTCTCAGCCCGAGGGCTCGCCGTTCGGGACGCCATGGTGACCGAGGCCTGCCGGACCCGAGGCGTGCCCCTCGTAATCGTCATGGCCGGAGGGTACGGGCTGCACATAGCGGACACGGTAGCCATCCACTTCCACTCGGTGAGGGCCCTTGTCGAGGAGTGGGGGAGGGCCGCGTGAGCCCGGCCAGCCCTGGACTCCAACGGTTGGACGGCATCCCGCGAGCGAGGCTCGCCATGTGTCCGACGCCGCTCCTCCCGGCGCCTTTCCTGGCCCGGCACATCGGCCTCGCGGACGATGTCTGGATCAAGGCGGACGCGTGGACCGGGTTCGGGCTGGGGGGGAACAAGGTTCGAAAGCTGGAACACGAGTTGTCGCCCCGTCGCCTCGAAGGCGTGACGGAACTCGTCACGGCAGGAGGCCCTCATTCCAATCACTGCCGGGTTACGGCGGCCGCCGCAGCCCACCTGGGCCTGGCCTGCACGCTGGTCTTGAATGGACAGCCCGAGGACCCGAATCGCGGGAACGCCCTCCTCCACCGCCTACTGGGAGCTCGAATCGTGACCGTCGCCGGGCGGGAGGCCCGGCCGGGGGCCATGGAGGAGCGAGCCAAGGAGGTGGCCTCCACCGGAGGAAGAGCCCTCGTGATTCCCCTTGGCGCCTCATCGGCCCTGGGCTGCCTCGGTTACGCCCGAGCCTTCCGGGAAATCGCCGACCAGCTTCCGGGGGGCGGCCCGGCGACCATCGTCGTGCCGTCATCTTCGGGAGGAACCCTTGCCGGTCTCATCGTCGGGATGGCCCTCCACGGCACGCCCTGGCCCGTCCTCGCCGTCAGCGCCGACGACCCCGCCGGCGAAGTGAAGAGCCGGGCCGTTTCATTGGCCCGCGAAGCTGCCTCGTTCCCGGAACTGAAGCCCCTGCCAACCGAGACGATCGAGTGGGTGGGACGAGGCGTCCGCGTCACGGATGCCTATGTGGGGAGAGGGTATGGCGTCCCCACCCCGGAGGCGGACCGCGCTACCGAGCTATTCGCCCGTAAGGCCGGGGTCGTCCTCGATCCGGTGTACACGGCGAAGGCCGGAGCCGCCCTGATCCATGAAACCCACGGCCCCGGGCCGGTCGTATTCCTTCACACGGGCGGACACCCCGCCCTATTTCGGTGAACCGCGACCTGACGGCCCTCGACCACGATGTCTGATTCCTTCAAACCTTCCGACACGAACGAAGCATCAAAAGGGTCGAAGCCTCAACGGAAGGCGGGCGGTATCAGCCAGCACATGAGTCCGCGGGTCGTCCGGCCTGTAGGAGGGAGACCCCAGATCGACGCCCTCGTCAGCCGGGCGCAAGACGGCGACCAGAACGCCTTCGCGGAACTGTATGAGCAGACGTCGGGGCGGGTCTACGCCCTGTGCCTGCGCATGTCCGGTAGCGCAGAGCTGGCCGAGGAGCTTACCCAGGACGTCTTCGTCAGATGCTGGCAGAAGCTCGGGACCTTCAAGGGCAATAGTCGTTTTACGACGTGGCTTCACCGCCTCACGGTGAACGTCGTTTTGCAGAAGCGGCGAAAATGGAAACGCTCCTCGGACCGGGAAGCCGGTCCGGATGGACTCGAGCGGTATGTGTCACAAACCAGAGACGTCATGCCTGAAACCATGATCGACCTCGAACGCGCAATCGCGGCACTGCCCCAGGGGGCCCGGGAGGTGCTGGTCCTCAGGGATATCGAGGGATACCGCTACACCGACGTGGCCGAGATCAAGGGTGTGGCCGTTGGTACCGTAAAGGCCCAGGTTCACCGGGCCCGGAAACTGATACGCAAGGCGATGGAACAATGAGGGACCAGGACGAAGCCAGACTACACGACTATCTGGACGGTGAGCTGGGTGAATCGGCCCGGGCGCGTCTCGAGGAGGAGATCCGGTCCGATGTGGGACTCCGGGCGCAGCTCCGGGATCTGGAGGCCATACGAGCCTCTCTTTCGGAGCTCCCGCGAGCCGCTACGCCTCCGGCGCGGATCTGGACGGCCATCGAGGCCCGCATCGGAGCTGACGCCCCTTCTCAGGAATCCACGCCCCTCCTGGCGCTGCTTCCGGAAAAGCCGGCCGGGGACATCGACCGCGACGGTCGCCGGCGGTGGAGACACATCTCGTT
>JAHEKK010000157.1 GCA_024638395.1 Gemmatimonadota bacterium
AGGGCAGATCCACGAGGCGGTCCGGTTGCTCCGCAATCGCATCATGGGCTCCCTGGCTATCTCCACGGATCAGCGCTTCGTCGATGGTCCTACGTTGACGACCGCGCCTCCCACTTTCGCATCCTACCGGGATTTCGACCGGGGCATCGACCGCTTCCTGGCGCAGGACTACGCTGAGGCTTCCGGGCTGTTCCATTCAGCCTGGAGCAAGGACACCACGTTCCTGGTTTCGCGCGTCTATGAGGCCCGGGCCCTTTTCAACCAGTCCCGGTACGAAGCCGCAGACGAGACGCTGGACTTCATCGAGGCCCGGGATGGCCGGTTGAGCGAATACGCCGCTCTGGAGGTGGAGTTCCTCCGGGCGGCTCGGGCCGGAGACGGCGCCCGTGCACTGGAGCTGTCGGAGGCGGCCGCGGCCCTCGGTCCCAATTCTCGGGCGGGCTGGAACCACGCCGCGATGGCCGTGCAGCTCAATCGGCCCCGGGAGGCCATTCGAACCCTGCTCGCCATCGACCCCGACCGAGGCGCGATGAGGGGCTGGGCCCAGTATTGGACGCAGCTGGCACATGCCAGCCACCTCCTTGGGGACTATGCGGGTGAAGAGGGATATGCACGGGAGATGTGGCGCCGACACCCGGAGCGGCGGGTGGCGACGGTCCTGATTGCACGTTCCCTGGCAGCGGCAGGGGGTGGAGAGCCCCTTCAGGCGGCCCTGGACGAGTTCCGCATCCTTCCGCCACTCACCTACTGGTCCTACGGTGCCGCAGCCACCACGGCCGGCCTGGAGCTGGTCCACCACGGCCAGCCCGTCGAGGGGAATCGCATGCTGGAGCACGCGGTGGAGTGGCTCCGCACCGAACTGACGGTCGAACCCGGCGACCGGGCGTTCCGGTACTGGCTTGCCATGGCTCAATACGGGCTCCAGCGGTGGGACGAGGCCCTCGTGACCCTGGAGGCCTTGGCGGCCGACTTCCCCGAGCGGGGGAACTACCAGGACTTCCACGCCCTGGCCGTTGCTCGCACCACGGGAGACCGAGAGGCGGCTCTTCGAGCGGCCGACGATCCCGATGCCGCCCATCAGCGGGGTGATCATCTCGCGTACCGGGCCCGCCTCGAGTCGATCCTCGGCGACCCGGATCGGGCGATTTCGCTGTTGAGCGAGGCCGTGGAGCGTGGAGTGGACGACTTCTCCTGGCTGCATGCCCGAGCGCACTACGACCTGCTGCCGCTTCATGAAGAGAGAGACTTCCAGCGCTTGATGGCCCCGGGAGGGTCCTGACGCCGAGTCCCGACGTGCCGCCGGCAGTCCCCTTGTCGTTACCCGGCCAGGTCGGTCTGTCCTCCGAGAGCGCAGTGGCTCCTGGATTGGCCAAGACGCCGGGTCATGAAACGTCGTTGCCGTCGAGCAGATCCCAGATGCGCTGCACGACGACGGAGGGCACCCCCGGTCCCGTGATCTGCGGGTAGTGTTCGGCGTGAGCAGTCATGTCGATTCGCTGGGCCGCTTCCTCGAATGCCAGCCCCTGGTCGTACAGGGCGCGAGCCTGATCGCTCAAATCCCGCATGTAGGCCTGCAGCCAGTCGATGCGTACCTTCCCGTTGAAGGGATTGCCGTGGCCCGGGAGAACCCATTCGAAATCCAGGGACTTGAGGTCCTCGAGCGTCTCGATCCATTCTGCGAGGTACCCGTCGCCCATATACGGAAGACCCGGCACGAAGAGATCTCCGGAGATCAACACCCGTTCCTGAGGCAGGAACACCACCACGTCACCGCCGGTGTGGCCCCGTCCAAAGAAGAGCAACTGGATTTCCCGGTCCCCCCGGAAAAGGGTAAGTCGCTCCGAGAGGGTCGTGTTGGGCCCGGTCGGAACGAGATCTTGCTGCTCCTCCCAGTACTGCCGGAGGAATGCCAGCCGGCTCGCCACCTCCTCCCTTGTCTCCCCTGCCGCCGTGGACTCGAGCTCCGCTTCGAGCCGGGCGATCTGATCGGGGAGGGTACCCACGAAGGATTGATAGGAACGTCCCAGTGATCCACCGTCCATGAGGCGCTCCCTGGTGACCTCGTGGCCGATGACGTGGACGTCGTCGGGGTAGATCTGGTTTCCGTGTGCGTGGTCGAAGTGGAAGTGGGTGTTGACGACGTACCCCACGGGCTTTCCCGTCATCGCCTCGGCCTGGATGAGAATCGCCCGGGCGGCCGCCGGCGAGATGTGGGAGTCCACCAGAAGGAGCTCGTCATCATTGACGACGATGGCCCCGTGAGAGCCGACCGACATGGACCCCGTGCCGCGAGCGTGGAAGATGCCCGGCACGACTTCTTCGAAAGAGAAGGCCGCTTCTCCCCCGGCCTCCTGCCCCCCGGGCCCTGCAGATTCCCGGGTACTCTCCTCGGACTGGCAACCCAGGGCGAGGGCCACTAGCGTGACGGGAAGGATCCGTTCTGGTCGGAACACGGCGTGACTCCTGACGTTGAGCTTGGGGTTGGCCGCCGATGTTACGATGCCGAAGGGGCTGTGGCCATCCGGCGCAGCGGGTGGCCACCAAGAGTGGGAAGGGCGAGTGGCGGTCGCCTGAGCCGATCGGCCCCGGATTCCGGTCCTTCTCAGTGGGACCCATCGCCAATCCGCGTGGGGGGTCGTCAAACGGCCGGTGGGGCCCGCGGGGTAACGGACCACGCACGGCTGGAGGCAGGTCATGAATGAATCGTGGGGTATGTGGAGGCTCTGCGTCGGGGCCGCGGCGTGCCTTTCCGTTGGCTGCGGAGCGGACGGAGGGAGCGAAGGCGCTCCGACCGGAGGACCCGAGTTGCCCCTCTACACCAACCTCGGCGATCACGGCCGGGACGTCACCACCTCCAGTGACGAAGCCCAGGCCTATTTCAACCAGGGGCTCCGCCTCCAGTATGCATTCAACCACGCAGAGGCCGTCCGCTCCTACGAGGCAGCCCTCGCCCTCGATCCCGCTTGCGCCATGTGTTGGTGGGGGATCGCCCTGGCACTGGGCCCGAACGTGAATGCCCCCATGGAGCCTGAAGCCGGCGCAACCGCGTTTGCGGCGGTGGGCCGGGCCAGAGAGCGGCTGGAGGGGACGACGGCGGCGGAACGGGCTCTCGTAGAGGCCCTGGCCCTCAGGTACGGTCGGGATCCCTCCGTGGATCGCCTCCGGCTCGACAGTGCCTACGCCGGCGCGATGGCGGAGGCAGCAGAAGGTTTCCCGGAGGACGCCGACGTTTTGACCCTCTATGCGGCCTCCATGATGAACCTGAGACCCTGGGACTACTGGTCGGGGGGCTATGGCGACCGCCGCCCGAACCCCGGGACAGAGGGACTGCTCGACGCCCTGGAGAGGGCTCTCGAACTGGCGCCCGACCACCCTGGCGCGTGTCACTACTTCATCCACGCCGTCGAAGCCGCTTATGCCAGGAGGGCCGAGGCGTGCGCGGAGCGCCTGGCCGCCCTGATGCCGGGTGCGGGGCACATCGTCCACATGCCGGGCCACATCTACATCCGGGTGGGCCGGTACGCCGACGCAGTGCGGGCGAACGAGCACGCGGTGCACTCCGACGAAACGTATATCGCGGATCAGAACCCGATGGGGGTCTATCCTGCGGCGTACTACCCCCACAACTACCACTTCATGGCCTTTGCGGCCACCATGGCCGGCATGTCGGGCAAAGCCATCGAGGCTTCCGGCATCGTGGCTCCCAAGGTCCCGAAGTCTGTGGCCCTCGACGTCTATTGGATTCAAAACGCCGTGGTCCTCCCTCACCTGACGGGCGTCAGCTTCGGCCGATGGGCGGAGGTGCTCGAACTGGAAATGCCCGACCCCGAGCTTCACCAGGCGACAGCGATGGCCCTTTACGCCACCGGAACCGCCTACGCCGCGCTGGGCCGCTTCGACGAGGCCCTGGAGGCCCAAGAACGGCTGAGAGACCTCGTCACGTCGTCGGACCCTGAAGGCGCAAACCCCGTCTTGGCGATTGCCGGGCTTGCCCTCGCGGGAGAGATCGCCCTGCGGAGGGGCGAGCCCGACGAGGCTGCTGCCCGGTTCCGAGAGGCCGTTGCGGTGGAGGATGGGATGCTCTACGAGGAGCCTCCGCTGTGGTACTATCCCATGCGCCACTCGCTGGGTCACGCACTCCTGGTTGGCGGGCGTGGCGCGGAAGCCGAAGCCGTGTATCGGGAAGACCTGCTCCGCTTCCCCGAGAACGGATGGTCCCTCCACGGTTTGGCCTCGAGCCTGGGGGCCCAAGGGAAGGAAGCCGGGGCGGTTTGGGAGCGCTTCACATCCGCCTGGAGGGAGGCCGACGTGGAGCTGGCCGGATCGCGGTTCTAGGTCCGGGCCGGGCCCCCTGGGGACGGGCTGCCCCCCTCGGCCTTCCACTCGCACGGGACCGGGGATCTATCGGGTCCCGGGGCCTCTAAGGACCTGTCCACCCTCGACGATGGTGACGACACGATCGGCCTCGAGGCTCCCCAGTCGGGTGACTTCACCCGACGGCCACCGCACCAGCAGGGAGTCCACCCCGGGCGCCGCTCCGAGCCCGAAGTGGAGGCGAGGCTCGTTCTGGCCGGCATAGCCCGTGGAGGCTCCGAGCCATCGGTGCAGCCAGCGCGTGCTGCCCGCTGCATCGCGGACCATGACCGCTACGTGTCCCCCGACTCCCATCCGGTTGGATGACACTCCTCGGAGTTCGACCATGAGCCAGTGCCGCCCGGAGATCCGGTTCTCGTAGAGGCGATCGGCCGACCCTGCTCCTCCCCAATTGGCCACGAAGACGTCGAGGTCGCCATCCCCGTCGTAATCCGCGCTGGCCACGGCCGCCGAGGTGTCCGCGTGGGTCGCAAGCACGCCCTCGTCGTACAGGTGGAACGCTCCGCCCGGGGCTCCGAGCCAGAGCCGGTTGAACATGTCCGGGGCCGGAGTGCCGCTGCCCAGGAACAGGTCGATCGCGCCATCCAGGTCGAAGTCGCCCCAGACGTGTCCCTTGGACGCCGCACTCTGAAGGGCACCACCGAGCTCGACCGAGGTGAGTCGCCCGCTTGGCCCGCCCAAGAAGAGGGTGTTTGTCGCGTCGAAGTTGGCGACGAAAACGTCCTGAAAGCCATCGGCATTCACGTCGGCGGCGGATATGCCGTATCCATAGGCCTGGTCTTGGTGAAGCGGCGAGGTCGTGTCGGCTGCCAGGTCCATGCTCCCCCGGTTGCGCAGCAGCACGTTCCGCTCTCGGGCATTGGCGATCATGAGCTCGGGGAGTAGGTCGCCATCCAGGTCGGCCCAGACGCACGCTCGTGAACTGCCCGATCCCACGGCCGTGCCGGGAAGGCGCACCGCTTCGAAAGCCCACGCCCCGAGACCGCGGAACAGTTGGTTTCCCTGTTCCCGGTAACCGACGAGGAACGCGTCCAGGTGACCGTCGGCGTCCACGTCAGCCCAACACGCCATGGACGCGGAGCTGACCCGGCCCTGGAACGGATCTTCTGCCCGCCTTGCCAGCGATCCATTCCGGTTCTCGAAGAACGCCGAACCCGCTCCGAGCCTGCCGACGGCGTGCAAGTCGAGGTCGCCATCGCCGTCCACGTCGATCCAGGCCACACCCTCCCACCCGGCGGGCGGCGCTAGATCGGCGGCCGAGGCCTCTTCGACGAACGTGCCGTTTTGGTTCCTGTAGAGGGCGTTGCGTTGGTCGGGCGCCTCGTACGTCGGATGCGTCACGAACAGGTCGGGATCCCCGTCCCCGTCATAGTCTCCCCAGGCGGCTCCCCGGGAGACCCCCCGGAAGTCCGCGACGGCCCCATCCGTGACCTCTTGGAAGAGCGGCCCCGGATCGGGCGCCGCACACCCGGCGTGGATCAGCAAGGCTCCCAGCCCCATGATCGCGTGTCGACCCGACTTCACCACTACCCCTCCCGTAACGGATCTGCGGACTGGCGTCGCCGACGCCAGGCGCCGAACTCGGCACATGGTCGAAAACTACAGCTACCGGGGCTCGGGCTCAGAGTCCGGGCTAGTTGGCGGCTTCGGCTCCATCGGGCGCCCATCCGAAGTAGGCGAGAAAGAGCTTGAATAGCTCCGGATCCACCTCGGCCAAGGCACCGGGAACCTCGAAGTAGGCTTCAACGGCGACGGCAAAGAACTCGGCCTCGTTGGTTGCGGCGTAGTCGTCCAGGTAGGGTTCGACTCCATCGTTCAGGTCGGCCCTCAACTCCTCCAGCCTGGCCGCCACGAGGGCCTGCCATTCGGTGCGAAGCGCGGTGGGCACGTCGGCGGGCATGCCGCCGCTCTCCCCGTCTCCCTGATCCAGCTGGTGTGCAAACTCGTGGAACACCACGTTCCATCCGTCGTCGGGGTCTCTGGCACCGGCCGCAACGCTGGGCCACGAGAGAATCACGGTCCCATGGTCCCACGACTCCCCCAGGGTCGGCCCGTCGTCCATGTCCACGAGGTCGAAGTCCATGCTCGAGTCGGGTCGTCTTGGGACGAACGTCTCCGGGTAGACGATGACCCGCCGGGTCGAAGGGAAGGGATGGGTTTCCTTCCCCAGGACCAGGTAGCAGGCCTGGCTGGCGACGGACAGCTTCACCCGCTCGGTGATCACGAAGCCTGCGGCGCCTTCGAACCGTGTATCCCGGAGAAAGATCTGGACGATTCGTAGCAGTCGATCGAATTTGACGGACGAGAGGCTGCGGGAGGCCGGGAAGACATCCCTCACGAGCTGCCCCCAATGGGCGGGCGGGTCCTCCGCGAGCCACGGGATTCTTTCGGGGCCGGTCCGAGCGAGCAACCTGACCAGGACCGGCCGGATCAAGACATAGGAGGCCCCGAAGAGGATCAGGGCCGCGAGGACCGCGAGTGCGGCTTGCACAGAAGGAGCTATCGGGAGGTAGGTGGCAACCGGGTGGGGACTCCGGCTACCACCACCCCTTGCGCTTGAAGTAGTACAACATGCTCAGCCCGACGGCCCCCATGACGCTGAGAAGGACCGGATACCCCCAGGGCGTGTGAAGCTCCGGCATCACGTCGAAGTTCATCCCGTACAGGCCCGCGAGGAACGACAGGGGGATGAAGATCGTCGCGATGATGGTGAGCACCTTCATCACCTCGTTCATCCGGTTGCTCACCGCGGACATGTGGAGATCCATGACCCCGGCCGCCAGTTCTCGGAGGGTTTCGGCGGCGTCGATGACCTGGACCGCGTGGTCGTGGACGTCTCGAAGGAA
>JAHEKK010000158.1 GCA_024638395.1 Gemmatimonadota bacterium
GTAGGTTTGGCGGTGCCCCAGGTCCGCAGAACGAAAGCTCACGAATCCCGTCAGGACCCCGCAGGTAGCAGCGGTAAGTGCGGTGATCGTTGCTGCGGGGTGCCTGGGGCACTTTCCGCCCCGCCGGGGATCCTCTCCTCGAAGCCACGGCCTGGAGTTTGTCCCACCTAGCCCTCGCCCGGACATACCGGCCGCGTCGTTTCGGTGACGTCACGGCTCAGGACCACGTGTCCGAAACGCTCAGAAACGCCGTGGTACAGGACCGGGTCGGACACGCCTACCTCTTTTGCGGCCCTCGGGGGGTCGGGAAGACCACCCTCGCGCGGGTCCTGGCGATGGCCCTCAACTGCGCGGAGCGGTCCGACGACGGCGAGCCCTGCGGCACGTGCGAAAGCTGCTCGAGGATCTGGGGAGGACACACGTCTCTCGACGTCGTGGAGATCGACGCCGCGTCGAACCGAGGGGTGGACGACGCACGGGACCTGAGGGAACGGGCCATGTATGCCCCCTCGGAGGAGGGCCGATTCAAGGTCTACATCCTCGACGAGGCCCACATGCTCACCCGGGAGGCCTGGAACGCGCTCCTGAAGATCCTGGAAGAGCCGCCGTCTCGGGTCGTGTTCGTCTTCGCTACGACCGAGCCCCAGAAGATCCAGCAGACGGCGGCACCCATTCTCTCTCGGGTCCAGCGCTTCGACTTTCGAAGGATCGGCGTAGCGGACATCGTCGCCAGGCTCAGGGAGATCCTGGAAAAGGAAGGGGTGGAGGCCACCGAGGAAGCCCTGCTCCAGGTGGCCCGCAAGGCCAACGGTGGCATGCGCGATGGTCTCTCCCTGCTGGACCAGCTTCTGGCCCTTTCCGAAGGGGGATTGACCATCGACACGGTCGTCCGGGTTTTGGGAGTGGTGGCCGAAGAGCGGTATCTGGACCTTTTCGATTTGATCCTCGACCGGCGGCACGGTGCGGTGTTCGACTTCGTCGAAGGACTCATCGATGAGGGATACGACCTGGTCGAGTTCTACCACGGTCTAGCGGAAAAGCTCAGACTGCTCCTCCGTTTGGCCCTCGATGATCAGGCCGGCAAGGACACGATGAGCGGGGAGGCCAGGGAACAGTTCCTGGCTCGGGCGCGCCGATTCTCCCAGGGGGACCTGGTGCGGATGCTGTCTCAGTGCTCCGAGCTCGAGTCCTCTGGAAGCCTGCGCCGGACAGGTCGTCCCCGGGTACTGATCGAGATGCTCCTCCTCCGCATGAGCTATCTCGACCGAACGGTGGAGGTGGAGGATTTGATTCGGGCTCTGGGGGGCGAGCCGCCTGCCCGTCCACAACCCCCGGCGCCTCCTGAAGGCGAGAAGGAAACGGCGGGTGGCCAGGGCGGTGCCCAAAGGCCCCCGCTTCGCGACTCCCGAGAGACCTCCGCGAATCCCCCCGGCCCTCCAGCCCGGTCCGGGGTCAGTGAGCGGGCCAACCCCTCGGTGTCCCCGGGGAACGAACGGGCCGATGCCGATCCAGAGCCCCCGGACGTCGACGCCGGTGCCCCGTCGGGTTCCGCCCCCCTCGCAGCCCCGCCGGCCGGAGCTCCGGCCAGTCCCCAGGCCAGCGTCCTGTCCGCCTGGACGGCTCTACTGGCGGACGCCTCGCGCATCCCTCCAGGGCTGTCGCCCTTCCTGAAGGCCGCCAAAGTGGCTCAGGTGAAGGGCGGACTACGCCTGAGCCTGCCTCGGGGACCTGCCCACGAGCGCCTCCGCGAAGCGTCGACGATGAGGGCCTTGAAGCAGGGGTTGGCCCTTCATTCGGGGGTCGATTCTGTCGAGATTCAACTGGTAGATCCTGAAGGGGAGGCGGGTGGCCCCGCGGGTCGGGTCAGCGAGGACACGGTTCGTGCTTCTCGCCTCCAGGAGCTCATTGAACGCGAGCCGCTCCTCGAACGGGCGGTACAGGAGTTCGACCTGGAGTTGCTGGAGTAGACCGCCAAGCGCCCGGAACACGCCGATGACCAACATCCAACAGATCATGAAGATGGGGCAGGAGCTCCAGGCGAAGGTCCGCGAGCTCCAGGCCAGTCTCGAATCCGAGGAGCTCCAGGCTTCCTCGGGGGGCGGCATGGTCACGGCCACCGTCAACGGAAAGGGCGACGTGAAGTCTATCCGAATCGACCCCACGGTCGTCGACCCCTCGGACGTCGAGATGCTGGAGGATCTCGTGGTCGCCGCGGTGACCGAGGCCCAGAGCAAGGCCCGCAGTTTTTCCGAGGAGCATATGCGGAAGGCGGCGGGAGGACTCCCAATGCAATTGCCGGGGCTCTTCTAGGGGCGTGTCTGCCATCGAAGCGTTGACCAAGGAGTTGAGCCGTCTGCCCGGAATCGGGACCAAGACGGCACTGCGCCTGTCATACCACCTCGTCAAGGGGACCAAGGAAGACGTCCACCGCCTTGCGGGGGCTCTCCGCCGCGTAGCCGACGAAGTGCACCCGTGTCCCATCTGCGGCAACTATTGCGACGGCGAGATGTGCGGGATCTGCAGTGATCCGGCCCGCGACGGGTCGGTGATCTGCGTCGTCGAGGAGGCCTACGAGGTCGGGGCCGTGGACCGCACCGGGCGGTTCAGGGGCCGGTTCCACGTTCTCGGTGGCCATCTGTCACCGTTGGACGGTGTGGGCCCCGAACGACTGAACATTGCCGAGCTCGAAGCCCGAGTTGTCGCGGCGGCACCCAAAGTGGAGGAGGTCATCCTGGCCACCAACGCGTCGGTGGAGGGAGAGGCGACCGCCGTATATCTGGAAAACCTCCTCAGACGGCAGGGGGTTCGAATCACCCGATTGGCCCGAGGAATTCCTGTGGGTAGTGACCTGGAATACGTGGACGGGACGACGATCGCAGAGGCCCTGGCGGGCCGCCGGGAGATGTGATGGACAAACGAGCGAAACGACTGGGCCTCCTGCTGTTGGGCACGGCAGCCGTGGGGGCGCTCGGTGCGCTGATCATTCAGGACCAGATGCGGCGTCACCGCAGAGACCTGTTCAGCTCCAACGCCTTCCGCAGGCTGGCCGCGTTGGGACACATGGCCGGGGAACCGGCGTCGGTGGACGCCATCATGCTGCTCAGGGATTTCGCTTCCTGGGAACCACGGCGAATGCTCCGGTCCAGGGCGACGGCCATACTCAGCCGGATGGAGGAGGACTTCCGTCGAGGCGCAAGAACCGAGGAAAGACATTCATGAGGCTTCCCTTCCCATTCCATCGCTCTCTTGGGTCCGATGAGGACCCCGAGGAAGGAACCGCCCCGTGTCGATGATCAACTACGCGAGCCGTGAGATCAACTGCAAAGTGGTCTACTACGGGCCGGGTCTCGGTGGAAAGACCACGAACCTGGAGTACGTGTACTCGAAGGTGAATCCGGAGACCAAGGGGAAGATGATCTCCCTGGCCACCGAGACCGACCGGACCCTCTTCTTCGACTTTCTCCCCATCGACCTCGGGGAGATACGGGGCTTCAAGACGCGCTTCCACCTCTACACGGTCCCGGGGCAGGTGTACTACAATGCCAGCCGGAAGCTGATTCTGAAGGGCGTCGATGGCATCATCTTCGTGGCGGACTCCCAGCGCGACCGGGCCGAGGCCAACATCGAGTCCATGCACAACCTCCACGAGAACCTGTCCTCCTACGGATACGATCTGACCCAGATACCTTTTGCGATCCAGTACAACAAGCGGGATGTGGACAACGTGCAGACCATGGATGAGCTCAGAGCCCAGCTCAATCCGGATGGGGTCGGAGATTTCGAGGGTATCGCCACGGAAGGGGTCGGGGTCTTCGATACCCTTCGAGCCGTCTCCAAGCTGGTGGTGAAGTCCCTCAGTTGACCCATGACTCGGACCGGTTTCTGGTGGACTGAATGGCCAATCATCTGGTGTTCGAGGGCCGCGGCATCCGCCATGAAGTCGTTGGAAACCCCGAAAGGACGCCGCTACACCTTCGCACCTCCGCCTCCCCGCGACGGCCCGCCGTCCCTGTCGGCGCGCAAACGCCTGACCGTTACAGTCCCCTAGTCGGCCGATGCCCGGGACGCGAGTGAACCTCCCCAACGCCATAACGGTCGCCCGGATCCTGGTGTGCCCGGTGATCTTCGTGCTGGCCCTGTCTCCCGGTGTCTCTGCCCGGTATTGGGCCTTCGTCCTTTTCGTCGTAGCGGCGCTGTCGGACCTCTGGGACGGGTATCTGGCAAGGAAGCACGGCCTCATCACGGACATGGGGAAGCTCCTCGATCCCATCGCCGACAAGCTCCTCCTGGTGAGCACCTTCATCCCGTTCTACCTCATCGGGCAAAGGCCAGATGACCTGAGCCGAGTACCCTTCTGGGGGACCTTCCCCCTGTGGGTGCTCCTCGTCATCCTGGGAAGGGAGGCTCTCGTGACCGCCTTCCGTAGCTATGCCGCCCGGCGCGGTGTCGTGATCTCCGCGGGCAAATCGGGGAAGTACAAGGCCTTCATCCAGAACCTCTTCATCGGTGGGCTTCTCCTCTGGTACCCCCTGCTCCGAAGCAGTCTGGACGGGGGTTGGTCCGGTAGCTTCTGGGTGGGTTGGAGAGCCTTCCACCAGGTCTGGATCGGGGTAATGCTGACCGCCGCCGTGATCCTGACGATCTACTCCATGCTGGACTATTTCTGGAGCTATCGCTCGGTGGTGAGGGACGCCCATTGAACGCATCCGGGCCCGCCGCGCCCGGAGGAGAGGTCCCCGAGACCGGAATGCTCGGCCGCCTGGCCAAGGGACTCGCAACCCGAGGCTGGATGGTTGCGACGGCGGAAAGCTGTACGGGAGGTCTGGTCGCCAAGCTCCTGACCGACGTCCCTGGGGCGTCGCGCTATTTCCGCGGCGGCGTGGTGGCCTACGACAATGAGATCAAGGCGGATGTTCTCGAGGTTCCCCGGAAAGACCTGGAGCGGCATGGAGCGGTGTCCGAGGCGGTGGCCCTCGCTATGGCCGGAGGGGTCAAGCGCCGTCTCGGAAGCGACGTGGGCCTCGCCGTGACGGGGATCGCCGGTCCCGACGGAGGCACCGGGGAGAAGCCGGTGGGGATGGTTTGCATTGCGTTGGCGCATCCAGGTGGCGCCCTGGCGCGAACTTGTCATTTCGGTGGATCGCGTGACGAGGTCCGCCAGGCCAGCGCCCAGGCGGTGCTGACGCTGCTGCAGCAGCTCATCGATGGCGAATGACCGGGGAACGAGGTGTCGGGGGGGGTCCTCTTGAGCCTTCCCCGCGAGTCTGACGGCGTCGTTGAGACGTCGGACGGTAAGAGACTCCACGTCCACGTCACGGAGCCCCGGGGCCGCTGCGTGGGGTCGTTGCTGGTCGTGCATGGATGGGGCGAGCACCTGGGATGCTACGCCGAACTGGCCGGGGACATGGCGAGACGCGGCTTGCAGGTCTGGCGGTTCGACCTTCGGGGTCACGGACGATCCAGGGGATTGAGGGGCCACGCCCCTTCGTTTCAGCGACTGGTCCAGGACCTGAGGGAGATCCAGGCCAGGGTCCTTGCAGAGAGCGCCCGGCCCGACCGGCTCTTCATCCTGGGCCATTCCATGGGGGGGCTCCTCGTCCTCAGGGCACTGCAGACCGGGGCGTTGCGCCCGCGAGGCGCGTGCGTGTCGGCGCCCTGGTTGAAGACCGGGATGCCCGTGGTGCCCTGGAAGGCCCGCCTTGCCGGGGTCCTGAACCTCGTCCTGCCCTTCCTGCCGATCCGGCACCCCATCGAGGCGTCCATGCTCACGAGCGATCCTGAGCGAATCCGAGCCAGGGAAGACGATCCCCATGTTCACAGCTGGATCACGCCCCGCTTGGCGCAGGAGGTGAGCAGGACGCAGGATGCCGTCTTGAAGGATCCGACGGTGGGCGGCGTACCCCTGCTGGTTCTGATCCCTCAGGACGACCCTGTGGTGGACCCGGACACGACGGCCCATTTTGTGAAGCGGCTTACCGAATCCGAGGTGGAGGTCGTCCTCGTCGAAGGAGCCCGCCACGAGCCTCTCAACGAGGTGGACCGGCGGGATCGTTTTGACGAGGTTGGTGCTTTCTTCCTCCGCCTTTCAGGGGAGGACCCGGGGGGTCCGTAGACGGCCCCGACCGCGCCTCGGCGGTGCCCGGACCAGCGGGCGAATCACGGGGACTTCGACAGTACGCGCAGCCAGAATCCTGACCGGACGACAATGGCCAACGAGAGATCACCGGAAAACGAGAGACCGATGCACGACTCCGACCCTGCGGGGCCCGAAGCCGAATCCCCGGGAGAATCGTCTTCCGGGGAGTCAGGCGCCGCCAACGAATTCGGCGGCCTGGAGGGCATGCTCGAGCCGGAAGATCCCCGCGAGGAGGGTCCGGGACAGCACGAGGGGTCGACTGAGGGCGCCGTTTCCGTCACAGACGCCTTGGCGGAGCGCGACCGGATCCGGGACCAACACCTGAGGCTGGCAGCCGATTTCGACAACTACCGCAAGCGAACCGACGCCGATCTGAGGGCCCGATGGGATCGAGCACAGGCCGAGTTGATCGGCAAGCTACTGGAGCCCATGGACGATCTCCAGCGGGTCGCTGCGTGGGAGCCCGAGACCACCTCTGTCGATGCCATTGTGGAGGGCGTCGATCTGGTGGAGCGCAAGTTCCGCAGGGCCCTGGAAGACGTGGGCGTGGAGATGATCGATCCGGAGGGGGCGGCCTTCGACCCGAACACCATGGAAGCCATGATGCGGGTGCCCACCGACAACCCCGACCATGACGACATGGTGGAGAGGGTCTTCCAGAAGGGTGCCTCCCTCAAAGGACATCTGGTCAGGCCGGCCCGCGTCAGCGTGTACAAGTCCGAATGAGGCGCGGGTCCGTGGGTCATCTTCGGACGGAGGACCGGCTGCCACGTGACGGCGGCGGGTGTGGCCCATGAGCAACGCCGACAAGGACTACTACCAGGTCCTGGGCGTCGCGGAAAAGGCGGGCGCAGACGACATCAAGAAGGCCTACCGGAAGCTGGCAAAGCAGTACCATCCGGATGCCAATCCCGGAGATCCGAAGGCGGCCGAGCGCTTCAAGGAGGTCGGCGAAGCCTACGGTGTGCTCTCCGACCCCGAAAAGCGCAAGAAGTATGACCAGATGCGGAAACTGGGGGCTTTCGGGTTCGGTGG
>JAHEKK010000159.1 GCA_024638395.1 Gemmatimonadota bacterium
GGCCGGGATACCTGCCGCGGGCCAGGTGCCTGCCGCTCCAGGAGACTGGCCCACCTACGGCGGCGATGCCGGCGGCCTCAAGTACGCCCCCCTCGACCGTATCAATCGGGACAATGTCCACCGGCTGCGGATTGCGTGGACCTGGGATGCGGGCGAGTCGGAGATCAGCGGTCCAGCCAGCCCCCTCAAGGAGCAGAGCGTACGTCCGGGCAACTTCGAGACGACGCCCATCGAGTTGGCGGACACCCTCTGGCTCTCGACGCCCTATAACCGGGTGGTGGCGCTGGACGCGAGTAACGGGGAGGAGCTGTGGTCTCACGACCCCCGGGCCTGGCAGTGGGGCCAACCCCCGAACGGAACGGGGTTCGTGCACCGGGGCGTGGCCCTCTGGGAGGATGTTGACGGATCCCGCCGCATCTTCCTGAATACGCGCTGGGAGCTCCTGGCCCTGGACGCACGCACCGGAGAGCCGGTGGAGAGCTTCGGGGTGCGGGGCCGCGTGGACGTGGCACGACACGCCATGTGGCCGGTCATCCCCCTTCACTTCACCAGCACGTCGCCGCCCGTGGTGTACGACGACCTGGTCATCGTCGGGAACGGTCTATGGGACGGCTTCGTGTATCCGCGGGACCCTCCGGGGCACGTCTACGCCTTCGACGCCCGCACGGGGGCGCTGCGCTGGCGATTCGATCTCATTCCCCAGAAAGGCCAGCCGGGCCATGAGACGTGGGAGGAGGGCTCGGCCGAGCGCACCGGGCACACGAACGCCTGGGCTCCCATGGTTCTGGATCCCCAGCGCGGCATCCTCTACGCCGGCATCGGAACTCCCGCCAACGACTACTATGGCGGGGACCGCCTGGGCGACAACCTCTACGCCGAGAGCCTGGTTGCGTTGGACGCGCGTACTGGGCGTAGGCTGTGGCATTTCCAGACGGTGCACCACGGCCTCTGGGACTTCGACCTGCCTGGGGCGCCGGTCCTCTACACGGCGACGGTCGACGGACGGCGCATCGACGCGGTGGCCGTCGCCGGTAAGACGGGCTTCGTGTACGCCTTCGACCGGGTCACGGGTGAGCCCATCTGGCCCATCGAGGAGCGGACCGTGCTGGCCTCCGACGTGCCTGGTGAGCGGGCCGCACCCACTCAGCCCTTCCCCACGAGGCCGGCACCGTTTGCCCGACAGGGCTTTTCGGAGGACGACCTCCTGAGCCTGACTCCGGAGCTTCGCGCACGGGCGGCGGAGGTAGTCGCCGGGCACCGGATGGGGCCTCTCTTCACGCCCCCTTCCCGAGAGGGGACCCTGGCCATGCCCGGCATCATCGGCGGAGGCAACTGGGGAGGGGCGGCGGTGGATCCCGAAACGGGGATCCTCTACGTGAAGGCCACCGAGGAACCCAGTCTTCTGAAGCTGGCCCCGGGAGATCCCGAGCGGGTCGTGGCGGAGTGGGACCTGGACCGGACGGCGCGCATGGGACTCTCCGTCGACGGTCTTCCTGTATCCAATCCGCCATGGGGCACGCTCACGGCCATCGACATGAACTCGGGTGAGCATGTGTGGCGCGTAGCCGCTGGAGACCGGCCCGATCTGCGAGACCACCCGGCTCTCGAAGGCGTGGACCTGCCCGAGCGCCTCGGACGCTCGGGGGCACCCGGAGGCATCGTGACCCGGGGTGGGTTGGTCTTCCTGACGGGTGGCGGAGACGTGCTCTGGGCTCACGACAAAGCCACGGGCGATGTCCTGTGGCAGGGACAGTTGCCGGAGCGCGGATACGCCAACCCCATGACCTACGCCACGTCGGACGGTCGTCAGTTCGTCGTCATTGCCACGGGTACCGGATCGAGCCCCCGGACCCTCGTGGCCTTCGCGCTGGACGAGGATGCGGGTGTGCCATGAGTGATGGGAGCGACCGCCGGGCCTTCCTGAAACGGGGGCTCGCCCTGACGACTGCCGCCGCAACGACCGCCGCCGTGCCGGGCGGGGCTGCCCAGGGCTCGTCCCAAGCGCCCCCGCCTCCCGTGGTTCCCGACCCCCTCGTCCTCCGTGCGCTGGCCGAGGTGGTCCTTCCTGGCGAGTTGGGGGAAGACGGACGTGAGCGCGCGGTTCGCGCGTTCGAACGTTGGCTCGAAAGCTATGAGCCGGCCTTCGAGATGAACCACGGTTACGGCACCCACGAGATCGTGTACGGCCCGGCCCACCCCGGACCGGGGTGGCGAGCCCAGCTCGAGGCCCTGGATGTGGAGGCCCGTCGTCGCACCGGAAGTGGCTTTGCCGCCCTGTCCCACGACGGTCGCCGGCCCTTCGTGGAGCGTGAGCTTTCCGGCGAGGACGGCGACCTGCCTTCGCCGGCCCGGGCCCGCCACGTGTCCCTCGGACTGCTGGCTCATTGGGCCAGCTCCAGCGAGGCAAACGACCTCGTGTACCGGGCCCGGATCGGCCGCCACGTGTGCCGGGGTCTGGACGACCTGGGCGAAGCGCCTCCGCCGTTCTCCGGAGACGGCGAATGAGGGCAAGAGTGGAGAGTGCCGATGTGGTGATCGTCGGTGGCGGGATTACCGCCGCCATGGCCGCCTGGAAGTTGGCGGAGACCACTACGCGGAGCATCCTGGTGGTGGAGGCGGGCGACCGTACCGTACCGCTGGGCGAGCGCCGCACCAGGCGGCGGCGGTACCTGGACTACGGCGAGAACCCGTGGACCCGGGACCACCTGGACGACATGGCCGCGCCGGGACAGATGTCCCGATCCATGGGCGTGGGAGGCCAGGCCATGCACTGGGGGGGCGCCGTGCCCCGCTTCACACCGGAGGATTTCCGCATCCGGTCCCTGTACGGCTTGGGTGACGACTGGCCCATCGGGTTCGACGATCTGGAGGCCTATTACACGGAGGCCGAAGAGAAGATGGGTGTCGCGGGAGAGCAGGGCCCTCCCGAGTTGGACCACCGCGCCTCGCCCTATCCCATGCCGTCCGTGCCGTTGAGCGAATCGTTGGAGCGTCTCCAGGAGTGGGCCCAGCGGGGCGGTACGCCGTTCTGGGCCAACCCCGTCGCCCGGGTCATCCAACCCTACCAGGCTCCCGACGGATCCCGGGGCGTATGCCGCCGGTGCGACACGTGCAACATTTGCCCCGTCGGCGCGAAGTACACGCCCGACCTGACCTTCGATTGGCTGGAAGCCACGGGCCGGATCCGCCTGTTGCCACGCCACCTGGTTCGCCGGCTGGAGCTGGGGCCGGGTTCGGACCGTGTGGCGGCGGCCGTTGCCGTCGATCGAGACGCGCCGGATGTCCCCGTGGTTCTCGAAGGGAAGCAGTTCGTGCTTGCCGGCGGATACACGTGGGCGCCATGGCTCCTGATGGTCAGCGGCCTGGCTGACTCCAGCGGGCTCCTCGGCCGGTTTCTGAACGGACATCGAAACGTCCAGGCCTTCGTGGACCTGGACTTTCCCCTCTACCCGGGCGAGTACGGCAACCACTCGCTTCTGTCCAAACGGTTCCAGAGTCGCGTGGAGAATGATGGCCGGTACGTGCGTCACGACTTTCGGGTCTGGGACTCCACGTCGGGCCGTCAGCCGCGCCTCAGGGATGACGAGGGCCGCATGCTGCTGGGCGACGCACTCCTCGCCGACTGGCGACAACGAGCCGGCACCGGAGCGGCCCGCCTCCGGGCGTACTACGACGTTCTCCCACATCGGGACAGCAGGATCGAGCTGGACGGGGGCACGAACCGGTGGGGCGACCCCCTGCCTCGTCTCCGCTTCCGGGATGCGGACGACAGCGCCGACCTCCGCGCCCACACGGAAGATCTCATTCGCCGGCGATTCCTGGACCTGGTGGGTGCGGGCGGGGGGCGCATCATGCGGACCTTCGTGGACGAGACACAGGACCATCCCGGCGGAGGCGCCCGCATGGGGGACGATCCCGGGGCCTCCGTGGTCGACTCCTTCGGGCGCTGCTGGGATCACGAGAACGTGTTCGTCGTCGGCGCGCCCACCATGGTTACGGGTGGCTGCGCCAACGGAACGCTGACCTTCTGTGCCCTCACGCTGCGGCAGGCGGAGGAAGTGGCGCGGGGCTGAGCGGGCTGTATTGTTGGGCCAATTCGAGTGCCCAAGAGATGAGCCTTCACGAGTAGGAAGCACCATGACCGTACTGTTTCGCCGCATCCCTCTGTCTCTCACCCTCCTCGGTTTGCTGGCCGGCTCACTCGATGGGCAGCTGGCCAAGGTGGAGCACAAGCCGGAGCCGAACCGCATGGTCGAGTTCGGTGAGCTCGCCGAGGGGCCCTTCGACAGCCTCGTGATCCGCAACGTCATGGTCATCCCGGGCCACGGCGGCCCGGCGACGGGACCCTACGACATCCTGATCACCGGAAACGTGATCGCCGAGATGCGCCAATTCGATCCCTTCGTGGCGGCCCGCGCCGATGCTGCCGGTGAGCCCGAGGAGCGGTTGACCGGGTCCCGAATCATCGAGGGCGACGGGAAATACGTCATGCCGGGGATGTTGAACCTGCATCTCCACCTGCGGGGCGAAGAGCTCCCTCTCGACTACATCTTCTATCTGCAGCTGGCCACCGGCGTGACCTCGGTCGGGCCTGCCGAGTACGAGCGGGTTGAGGAGATCCTGGCAGCAGAGCGCGACAACGAGATTCTGGCTCCCCGGCTGTTCCCCATCTACTCGTGGGGTGCCACAACCGACTTCACCGACGAGCAGCTTCGCGATCCGGCTCTGGCGCCACAGGTCGCAGAGGCCATGGTCGCCAACGGCGTGCGTCAGGTCTATCTCAACGGGCTGACGTGGAATCCGGAGCTTTTCGGTGCAGCGGCTACGGCCGTAGAGGCGGCCGGAGGGATCACCGCAGTCCACATCCAACCTTCCAGCACCTCGGTGGTGAACGCCCTCGACGCTGCCCGGCTTGGCGTCACCATGATCGTCCACCACTACGGATACGCCGAGTCGGCGCTCCCGCGGAGCGTCCAGAACTACCCGACCGACTACAACTTCCTCGACGAGAACCACCGGTTCCGGGAAGCGGCGCAGGTCTGGATCGAGGTCGGCGAGAACCCCGAGAGCAAGGAGCGGCTCCTCACGACGGTGGTGGACTCCCTGGTCCACTACGGGGTCACGATGCAGCCCAATCGGGCCACCTACGAGGCCAATCGGGACATCATCAGGGCACACGGCCTCCCGTGGCACGAGAAATACACCCATCAGGCCCTGTGGGAGTGGCACCTTCCGAGCCGGGAGAACCACGCGTCCTTCCAATACGACTGGACGTCGCTGGACGAGTACCGGTGGCACTACATGTACGACCTGTGGGGAGACCTCATCTACGAGTTCAACAAGCGCGGCGGGCGGGTCGCCTACGGCACCGATGACAACTACCAATGGTCGACGGGGGGATTCGGCAACATCCGGGAGCTTCAGCTCGTACTCGAATCCGGGATGCATCCTCTCGAGGTTTTGAAGTCAGCCACGTACAACAGCGCCGAGACCATCCTCGAGCCTCGGCTGGGGCTGATCCAGGAGGGATACATCGCCGATCTCCTTCTCGTCGACGGAAGCCCGGCGGAGAACTTCCGCTATCTGTATCCCTTCGGCGCGATCCGTATGGACGAGGCCCGTGAGATGTACAGGACCCTGGGAATCGTCCACACCATCAAGGACGGGATCGTCATCGACAACGAAAAGCTGATGGAGGAAGTGGCTCGTATCGTGGCTGAGTCCAAGGAGGGGGTGGGTCCGGATATCGTGACGGAACCGTTCCAGGTGGAGACGCTGCCTCGCCGACCGGTGGGGGGGCGGTAGCCGGATCGAATTCGCCGCACGTCGCAGCGGCGGCAGCAGGGTCCGGTCTACCCGTCAGGGTAGGCGAGCGCTCGTGGCGGGAATCCTCGCTTGACCCACGGGCGGTTGATATGTAAGTTTTTTCTTACATATGGATGACATGGCCCCTGTTTTCGACGCACTCGGCAGCGCTTCCCGTCGACGGATCCTGGACATCGTGAAGGCCCGTCCCGGGAGCTCCGTGGGGGAGGTCGCCGTGCAGTTCGACACGTCGCGGATCGCGGTGATGCACCATATCCGGCAACTGGAGGCTTGCGGCCTGATCGTATCGAGGAAGGAAGGCCGGACCCGACGCCTATTCCACAATCCCGTTCCCATTCAGCTCATCTACGACCGGTGGACCGACGAGTACGGCGGCTTCTGGGCGAGCAAGATGGCCGACGTGAAGTACGCACTCGAGGGGCGCGCCAATGAGCACAAGAGCGATGAAAGGCAGACGAAGCGGCATGCCTGAGCACGCCCGGTCGGACCGGGAACCCACACCTGCAGAGGCCGGTGTCACCTTGATTTCCCGCATCGTGATCGACGCCAGCATTGAAGACGTTTGGCGTGAGATCACGAAGACGGATGAGCCCCAGCTGGCCATGTTCGGCGCACAGATGCATCGCCTTACGCTGGACGCCGGCTCGCCGATCCAGATGCGGACTCCGGACGGAGTGTTCACGTCTGTCGTCGGTGAGATCCTGGAGGCCGATCCGCCCTTCCGATTCTCCCACACGATGAAGTTCACCGCATACGATGACCCCTACTGCCGGGTCACATACGACCTCCGAGAGATCGAGGGTGGGGTCGAGTTCACGCTCACGTCCGAAGCGGTCCCGCCGGGGACGAAGACCCTCAAGGCCATGCAGCGTGGCGGGGACTTCATCGTGAAGACACTACAACAGGTCCTGGAGCGCGGGCGGCCCGCAACCGGGACCCGGGCCATCTACGCCGTCATGGGGTGGGTGACGCCCTTCATCACACCGAAAAGATGCAAATCAGAACTCTGGCCCTTGGAGGCGAACCGTGGCTGATCAGGACAAAGCGATCGCGACCGCACTCGCGAACATCGAAGAATCGACGGGCAAGACACTCGAGGACTTTCGCAGGGTCATCGCGGATAGCGGGCTCGCGAAGCACGGAGAGATCCGCGCGATGCTGAAGGAGCGGTTCGGGCTGGGTCACGGACATGCCAACACCGTGACGCACCTGGCCCTCCGGTCCGACGGCACGAGCGCGGCCAAGGCCGCAGGGGCTTCCGACGCCCACGTCTTGGGCGGGCTATATGTGGGTAAGAAGGAGCACCTGAGGGTCGTGCACG
>JAHEKK010000160.1 GCA_024638395.1 Gemmatimonadota bacterium
GCCGCCCGCTACCTCGCCGTTACGCTCACCGTATGGGCCCTTCACCATCTCGACTACCCGTTCTTGAGAGCCAGGGGGGCCTGGACTCCATGGGGGTACTATCTGGACGTCCTCCTGGTGGGGGCCGCCGGGGTGGGGATTCTCCTACTGGTTCTGGAGGAGCATCGCAACGGACTCAGGACCCTCTCTACACTCGGGGCTCGCATCCTCCAGGAACCCACGGACCAGGAGTTCATGTCCGCGTTGTTGAACGACCTGACACGAATTCCGGGGGTCGAGGGCGCCGGCCTCCAACGCGAATCCGGCAGCGGAATGACCTGGGTCGCCCGAGCCGGCTCCATGGCCGATCATCCCGACGGGTTCTGGGACGCTCTCCGACCCGACCCTCGACACGGACCGCCGGCCTCCCGGCGGGGAGGGGGTCACAAAGGAGCCTCACCCGGGGTCGTGAGGATGGGCCCCGGTCCCCAGGGAGAATCGGTTCTCTCCATCGCGGTCGAATCCCCCGAAGGCTTCCGGGGACGGCTCGTGGCTGTAGGGAAGGGCCGCCACGGCCTTGCCTCCCTGGACGACGACCACCTGGAGGCGGCTGGACTCCAGATCGGCATCGCTCTGGACAAGGCCACCCTGACGGCGCGACTGGTGCAGCGTACCAACGAGCTGGAGCGACTTGCAGCGCGGACCGTAGGTCAGTTGGAAGGGGAGCGAGCCCGCATCTCCAGGGAGCTTCACGACGAAACAGCCCAGGCGCTGGCTGCGGTCCGGATGCGGCTGGCAGTCCTGGGAGAAGAATTGGGCCCCTCCGCCGCCCCGCAATTGGAGAGCGCCGTGGAGGCGCTGAGGGACGCCATTGCCAGCATTCGCCGGGTTGCGTCCCACCTCCGACCCGCAGCCCTCGATGAATTGGGACTGGCGCCCGCCCTCCGGGCCCTCGCCAGGGATTTCGGGGTCTCCTCTACTCTCGAGGTGGCGTTCCACGAGGAGGGGCAGCTGCCTCGACTCCCGGCGGATCACGAGCTCACGATCTACCGGTGTTTGCAGGAGGGCCTTTCCAATGTCGCCAGGCATGCCAGGGCGTCGACCGTCGGGGTCGCTCTCAGCCAGTCCGGAGACGGGATCTGCCTCAGGGTGAGCGACGATGGCCGGTCCGATGGAAGTGAGGGCTCGGCCCACGGATTCGGCTCCGGGCTGGCGGGAATGCAGGAGCGGGCGACAGCCTTGGGGGGAAGAATCGACTTCGACCAGCTGGAGGAGGGAAGCGTGTTGACGGTGTTCATCCCTGTGCCCCCACACTCGTGATGGCGGCTGCGCAGCCCATCCGCGTCGTAATTGCGGATGACCACGCCGTCGTCCTCGAGGGCGTTCGCACCCTGCTCGAAAAGGACGAATCGATCCGGGTTGTGGGGGTCGCGTCGGACGGCGAAGAGGCCGTCCGGACATGCCTGGCGGAGCGGCCCGACGTGATTCTCCTCGACGTGTCCATGCCCGGCCTTTCGGGGCTGGATGCCGCGGCGCGGATCAAGGAAGAGAGCCCCACGTCGGTTCTCATCCTCTCCATGCACGATGAGCCCGAATACGTGGTTCGGGCGGTTCGCGCCGGAGCGGACGGCTACGTCCTGAAGGACGCGGACCCTCTCGACCTTCGCAGGGCGGTGCACATCGTGGCGCGGGGAGGGTCGTTCTTTCCCAAGGAGGCAGTGGACCGCCTGCAGGAGGGCGTGCGTCTGGAAGCGGAGCGGGACCGGAGGTCGAGGGCCCTGGACGAGCTCACGGACCGGGAGCGGGAGGTCCTCGTGCGCATCGCTCGAGGTCGCACCAATCGCGAAATCGCCGCAGAGCTGGAAATCAGCCCCCGCACCGTCGAAACGCATCGAGAGCGGGTCATGTCGAAGACGGGTGTCCACACGGTGGCGGGCCTGACCCGACTCGTTCTGGATGCCGGGCTGGACAGGGACCCTTAGGGACCCTCCAGAAGTCTGGCGGGTTTCGCTGGAGTGTCTCGGCCCAGGCCCGGGCCTCAGATCCGTAGAACTACGCAGGAAGGGATCCGGTCCAATCCTGACGCACGGACGGGGCCAGGGGACCTAGGTTGGTTCTGCTCGTGTCCGCCGGCGGCGTCCGGCGCCCACCTACACTCCGGATCCCGGGAGGGGAGCCTTGAGATCCCCGGTCCTGTTCCTTCCCATCGTAACGACCCTGCTGGCTTTCCCCTTCGCCTGGGCGCTCTTTCGTCACTACCGGGATCGTCGGTCCAGCACGTATATGGCCTGGTGGGCTGCGGGCGTCTTTCTGTATGGCGTGGGAACGCTTACCGAATCGTTGGTGTCCCTGTTCGGTTGGAATCCTGTCGTGTTCAAGGGCTGGTACATATCGGGTGCCCTGCTGGGCGGAGCGCCTCTGGCCCAGGGGACGGTCTACCTTCTTCTTCCCCGCCCGGTAGCCCACCGGCTCTCAGTGGCGCTCGTCACCGTCGTCGCAGTCGCCGCCGCATGTGTGGTCCTATCCCCCATCGACATGAGTCTCGTCGAGCCCCACCGGCTGACCGGACGGGTCATGGAGTGGCAGTGGGTCCGCCGCTTCAGCCCATTCATCAACCTGTACGCCGTGATCTTTCTCGTCGGCGGAGCTATCTGGTCGGCCTTCAAATACAGATCTCAGCCGAGCCAATCCCACCGTTTCAAGGGCAACGTCTCGATCGCCCTCGGAGCCATCCTGCCGGGGATCGGCGGTTCCTTTACCCGGTTCGGCCATACCGAGGTGCTCTATGTCACGGAGTTGTTGGGACTGATCCTGATCTGGACGGGATACCGCTACGTGCGGGACGGAGGGTTCCGGATGAGGGTGCGGGAGTCGGCGGCCTCAGCCCTGGTCTGAAAGAAAAAGCGACGGCCCGCTGATGCGAACCGCCGCCCCTTCCCTTCCCACGGAACATCCCGCGGGTGTGTTCACGGAGAGGTGACCAACCCCCCCGGCGCCGGTTTTTCGCGTCGACGCACCGCGTTGCTGCCACTTCGGGGCGGATCCTGGCGCCGCAACCCACCCCCCCGTCCTCAACACCCCACACAGATCTTGGACACATCAGGGCGAACCAGGGTTGCTCCCGGCCCGCCCTCCGGTGCCGGACTCGTTAACCGATGATGGTCCCCGACAGGGCCAGGTTGTGCTGTATCCCCCATACGACTTCGTCGCCGGGGGCTGGATAGACGGAAGGCGAGATCACCGATTGGACCCCACCGATGGGGACGGCGAGAAGCTGCACTTCGCTGATGTCCGCCTGGAGGTAGGAGGGAAGCTCGAAGGTCTCAGAGGTCTGGCTGGTAACGGTTCCGAGGCGGAAACGGCTACCCATCTTGATGGCGTAGATCCTCATGTCCGACCAGTGATGGTTCTGTACGGTAAGAACGATTCCGTCGTCGACGGCCAGGACCTCGGATTCGGCATCGTCGGCTTTCTGGTCACGATCTTGTGCGTTCAGGGATCCCGGTCCGACAACGAACCCCACGAAGGTGAGGCCAAGGACCGTCCACAGCGTATGCGTCTTCATCATCGTCCCCCTCTCTTGTGTTCTATCGTCCCAGTTGTACCGGCGGAGACCCCCAAGAGGTCCCTCGCACGCGGTTACGATCTCGAGGACCGGGACGGCAGCGCCGCCGCGCCCAGGAGCTCGCTCACGTGGACGGCCCGCCGGCCGGTCCCGTCCCGGACCTGCGCCCGGCAACTGAATCCGTTGGCCACGATGACGTGAGACTCGGGCGCCCGTCGAACCGCGGGGAACAGGGTCAGCTCGCCCATGCTCATCGACGTTTCGAAGTGTTCGGCCTCGTACCCGAAAGATCCGGCCATTCCGCAACACGAACCGGGAATCGCCCGTGCGGTGCCCCCCAGGCTTTCGAGGAGCCGGATCGTGGCGGACGGGTCGCCAAGGGACTTCTGGTGGCAATGCGTATGCACGTGGGCCGAAGTCCCTGCGAGAAGGTCTGCATGTTCGGTCCTCCCTCGGAGGTACTCGTCCAGGAGCGAGACGGAACGTGCCACCGATCGGGACCTGGTGCCGGGGACCAGGTCGAGAGCCTCGTCTCGCAGGGTCCCGATGCAGGACGGCTCGAACCCCACGATGGGCACTCCCGCGTCGGCGGCCGGGAACAGCGCCGTGACCGTGCGTTGAAGCTCGTCGCGAGCCTGTTCGAGGAGGCCGCTGCTGATGTACGTGCGTCCGCAGCACAAGGGTCGCCCTGGGGGCGCCGCCGGAGACCAGGCCGGGGCGCCCGTGAGGGCCTCGACCGCCGTGATTCCCCGTCGGATGACCCCAGGATCGAAATAGCGGTGGAAGGTGTCTGCGAAGATCACCACCCCGTCTTCTGAAGTGGTGCCCGGCCAAGGCCGTTGCGCGCTGTCCCGATAGGGGTGACGATGCCAGGCGGGCAGGGCCCTCTGCCCGGTGAGACCCAGGACGCGCTCCCCGAGTGTCCGCACTCCCCTCAGTCCGCTCATGAGGTTCGCCGCCGGGCCCAATCGGGCGGCGGTCGGCGCCATCTTCGGCAGATGGGCCGTCAACCATTCGCGGGGACGAATTCTGCCGGCCCGGACCTTCCGGTAGGCGACTTCGGCTTTCATCCGGGCCATGTCGACTCCGGTAGGGCATTCCGTCTTGCAGGCCTTGCATCCGACACAAAGGTCAAGAGCCTGGACGACCTCTTCCGCCAGCACATCGTCGGCGCCGAAGGCACCGTCGAGCGCTAGACGAAGGATATTGGCCCGGCCTCGGGTCGTGTCTCCCTCCTGTAGCGTGACCCGGTAGGACGGGCACATCGCACCGGCATCCAACTTCCGGCATGCGCCGTTGTTGTTGCACATCTCGATGGCCTGCGAGAAGCCTCCCCAGGCGTCCCAGTCCAGCACGGTCTGCAACGGCTTCGGACGGTAGGATGGCCCGTACCGGAAAAGGCGCCTGTCGTCCATGGCGGGAGGGTCCACGATCTTGCCCGGATTCATGAGTCCAGCCGGATCGAACGCCGTCTTGAGCTCGCGGAAGGCCTGGTCCAGGACGGGCCCCAGGTTGGGGCCGATGAACTCGGAGCGCACGATGCCGTCGCCGTGCTCGCCGGAATGGGAACCTCCCAGCCGGCGTACCACGGCGTGTACCTCCTGGGCGATGGTCCGCATGGTCACGACGTCGGCGGGATCCTTCATGCTCAAGGCCGGCCTGACGTGCAGGCAACCGACGGAGGCATGTGCATACCAGATGGACGACGTTCCGTGACGCCTGAAGATCTCTTCCAGCGATGTGGCGTACTCCCCGAGTGTCCGGAGGGGCACCGCGCAGTCCTCGACGAACGAAACAGGCTTTCGGTCCCCCTTCATGGACATGGCGATGGATAGCGACGCCCTGCGCAGCGCCCAGATCCGGGCCTGATCGCCGGGTGCGGGCGCCGGTGCGGTGCGGCCGCCGGTCTCCAGGTCTCCCACGAGGGCTCCCAGATCGACGAGGTGCTTTCCGAGGGCCACCGGATCGTCTCCGGCGAACTCCACGAGGAGCACGGTCCCGACTTCGCCGGGCATGAATTGCTCGACCGTCGGCCTGAATGCTTCGTTCGTGCGCGCGAGGCGGAGGAGATGCTCGTCCACGAGCTCAACCGCATGGGGGTTCAGCGCCACGATGTGCTGTACGGCGTCCATGGCCGCCACGAGCCCCGGGAAATGGCACACGCCGAGGACGCGGTGCCCCGGCACCGGGGTCAATCGCAGGCTCAGGGTACGGAAGTAGGCGAGGGTCCCCTCCGATCCCACGAGGAGCTCTGCCATGGACGCGTCTGGATTCAGGAGCCGGTGCAGGTTGTAGCCCGCCACGTGTCGGAGGACGTCCGGAACCCGTTCTTCGAGCGTCGACTTGTGCCGGGCGACCAGACCGCCGATCGACCGGGCCAGGGTCGGAGCGGTGCCGCCCAGGCTGCGGTCGCTGCCGAAGGTCACCACCCGTCCGTCCGGGAGCTCCGCCTCGATCTCCCCGACGTTGTCGGCCATGATGCCGTAGCGGATGGAGCGGGCCCCGCCGCTGTTGTTCCCGGCCATTCCTCCGATGGTGGCCCGGTTCGCCGTCGCCACGTCCACCGGAAACATCAGGGAGCTCGGCGCCAGGACATCGTTCAGCCGGTCGAGGACCACTCCGGGCTGGACAAGGGCCCTTCGGTGCTGCGGATCGACCTCGAGGACGCGGTTCAGGTGTCGGCTGGTGTCCATGACGATGGCGTGACCCACCGTCTGCCCACACTGGGAGGTCCCAGCGCCTCGTGGCAGCACCGGGACGCCCTCCGCCCGGGCCACCTCCATGGTCGCGCTCACGTCTTCCGTCGACCGGGGGAAGACCACTCCGATGGGTTCCAACTGATAGATCGACGCGTCCGTGGCGTAGAGGGCCCGGATCTGACGATCGAACCGTACATGACCCTCGACGCGACGCCTCAGGGCTCGAGCCAGGCCCGGGTCTCCGATGCGGTCCCGGTGGTGGGGTATTTCTGAGGGCACTAGTTTCAGCGCCTTTCGGGTGCCGGACTGGCGCGGTCGGCGGACGTGATTCCTCCGGACGGATGATCTTCATCGGGGCCTCCCCCGCCGGCAAGGGCCCCGCCATGTACTGCATGCGAGGAAGGTCCTTGATGTCGCGTAACCGGAAAGACCCGGGTAGGCCCGGACTGGCGTGGGCCTCCGGAGTTCTCTTGTTTGCCCTCTGCGTTGCGCTGGTGGGTTGTGGCCCAGCGGCAGAAGAGGGTCCCATGGAGCTCACCTTTGGCCACGTCGGCGCTCCTGGCTCCCTCTTTGCCCAGTCGGCCGAGGCGTTCGCGGAGAGGGCGAATGCCCGACTCGGCGATCAGGCCCGGGTGGTGGTATATGGATCGAGTCAGCTGGGTAGCGACGACGTCCTCCTGCAGAAGCTGAAGCTGGGCACGGTGGACCTGGCCCTTCCGTCTACGATCCTGTCTTCGCAGATCGAAGCGTTCGGTCTGTTCGAGATGCCGTACCTGGTTCAGGACCGGGAACACATGAGGCGCATCGAGGGGGAGATCGTCTGGCCTACCCTTGCGCCGCTCGCCGAAGCGGCCGGATACAAGATCATCGGGGTTTGGGAGAACGGGTT
>JAHEKK010000161.1 GCA_024638395.1 Gemmatimonadota bacterium
CTGCGCGGTGCGGATGAACTGGTCGAACACGTTGAAGGCAAGCTCGGGTTCCAGCCTGGCTGCCGCCGCCGTCGCCCTCGAGGCTCTCAGCCCCGTCGAGGAGCTCCCGGAGGCGTGGGTACACCGGGGGCCGGGCGGGGCCTGGGGTGTAGGTCCCTTCGAAGAGGAAAGGTATCCGCGATACGTACTCTTCGACGCGAGACGTGGACGCGTATATGGGGCGTGCTTTGCGGTGGGCGGGGGCGATCCCCCTTCGGTCCTGATCGAGCCCCACGGCGGCACGGTGGTCGATGTGCTGAATGGGCGTCCCCCCCTTGGGGCTCTGTTCATGGGTGACGGCGCCCGGGTGCATGAGGGCCTGATCCGAGCGGCCGGGTTCGTCGTACAGCCCTTACCTGCCGGTGTGGCCACGGCCGACGGGCTCCTGGCCTGGGGATCTGCCAGGGCCGTGGACGGGAGGGTGTGGGAACCGGACTACGTGCGATCCTGGACTCCGGGCCGATGACGCAGGAGCGGGCACTGGTGAGGAGGGCCGGACCCGGCGATGTGGCTGACCTGGTGCGAATCGAGGAAGCCTCCTTCACGGATCCATGGAGCAGGGATGCCTTCGAATCCCTACTCGTCCGCGACGACGCCGACGACCTGGTGGCGGTGTCGGGCGACGAGGTGTGGGGGTACGCCGTGGTGTGGACGGCGGCAGACGAGGCGGAGTTGGCAAACGTTGCCGTAGCTCCCGCGGCCAGGCGACGGGGCGTTGGTGTGCGACTGGTCAGGTCCGCTCTCGACAGGGCCTCGGAGCGGGGGGCGAGATCGGTCTACCTGGAGGTCCGGGAGTCGAATCGAGCGGCCTTCAGGCTCTACGAAGGCCTCGGGTTCCGGCAAGTGGGGATCCGGAGGGCCTACTACCGCCGGCCGGTGGAAGACGCCCGGGTGCTGGTCCTTCGCCTCCCGGCCCCCTGCGACCAGGGGCTCGCGGTTCGAGGCTGAACGGGGAGACGCCGACCTTCAGTGCGTTCCGTCAGGGGCCGAACCTTTCCTCTGAGGACACCGTCCCAACCTGCCATACGACCGCCCGTGCCATTTCTTCATGGTTTTCGGCGGCACCGCGGCAGGTCGGGCACGTTTTCCAGTTGCTCAGGACAACCCTGAAGGGGACAGAGGAAAAATGGCCCGGATCTTCAGTGCGATGCTCATGCTGGTCGCGACGCCCCTCATCGCCGGAGCGCAACAGGCGCCGGGGGCGGCCGGTGGCGGTGGCGCCCCTGAGGCGTCTACACACCGTGTGGTGGTCGGAGAGACCCTGTGGGGGCTCGCCTACCGGTACTACGGTGACCCGTTTCACTGGCCCACCATCTATGAGGCCAACCGGGGGGAGATCGAGGATCCCCACTGGATCTACCCGGAGGAGCAGTTCGTAATCCCCGGGTCGCCGAATCAGCCACCTCGGCCCTTCCCCAGCGAATCGGCACCCCCGGAGAGCGGGGATCCGGCGTGGGTGGGCGACGTATCGGTCCGAGCTCCCGGCTCCGTGCCCGAAGCGCCTTCGGACCCCCAGCCCAACGGCCGGAGGAATCGCCCGAGCCTGCTTTCCCACACTCCGGACTACCGCACCGTCTTCTTCGACACCTCGCCCGTCGAGTACGGGGCCGTTCTGTCGGCCGGGCGCAGGGACTGGCTCGTCGTCCCCCGCGACGCGTTCTACGCCAGTGAGTGGTTGGCCGTCAGCCCCGCGTCCGCGCCGCGGATCGGCCAGGTCGCGGCCTTTCACAACATCCTCGAGAAGGAGCATGAGAGGCTGTCGGCCAAGAACTTCGACCGACTCCGCGTGTCCCTTCCCGACAATGCGGGTGTGTCAATCGGCGATCAGCTCGTCGCGTACCGTCCCGTCCAGCGTGTTCGCGGTATGGGCACGATCATGCGTCCCACGGGCCGCCTCATCGTGAGCCGCATGGAATCCGGTGGCGCCATCGCCGTCGTGACCGCGGAATTCGACCGCGTGCAGGTCGGCGATCTCGTCGATCGGTTGCCGGCCTTCTCTCTGCGGCCCGGGACCTATCCGGCTCGGGTCAACAGTGACGTCGAAGGTGTGATCGTGGGCTTCGGAAACCCACAGGAGCTCTACGGCCACGGCGACGTGGCGTTCATCAGCATCGGCCGCGATGCCGGTCTGGTCCTCGGAGACGAGCTGGAAGTCCGTCCCCCGGGAGGCGACGGAATGTGGCCTGCCGACGCAGTGGGTCGGGTCCAGGTCCTCCGCGTCGACGACTATCGGGCCTCGGTCCGCATCATCGGAGTCGAGAACCCGGTCTTCGTCGAAGGCGCACGGGTCCGGCTCGTCGGCAAGATGCCGAGCTGAAGGGCGTTCCAGGCCCACGGCGGCGTTCGCCGCTTCCACGACTGAGCGAGGGCCCTGGCCGGACTGGCCGGGGCTTCTCGTTTTTTCGGGAGGGACTACCTTTCGACGGTATTTCAGCAGGGCTTGGCAAACCCTTGTCCCGCCTCAGCCCTCTCGCATTCGTCCATGCCCCGGGAGACCATGTCTGAAGAGAGCCGAAAGGTACTCGTAACCGGCGGAGCCGGCTTCATCGCAAGCCATGTGGCGGAAGCCTACCTGGCGCGTGGACACACGGTTTTCATAGTGGACGATCTCTCCTCGGGACGCCTCGCGAACGTGCCGGGCGAGGCCGAGTTCGTGGAGATGGATGTGGCCGACCCCGCTCTCGGCGACTTCATTCGCCAGGAGAGGTTCGATCTCATCAACCACCATGCTGCCCAGATCGACGTGCGCGTGTCGGTTGCAGACCCCGCCAAGGACGCCCGCATCAACATCATGGGCCTCATCAACCTGACCGAGGCCGCCAGGGAGGCCGGGACCCGCCGGATCGTGTTCGTCTCCAGCGGAGGTGTGGTCTACGGGGAGCCGGAGCAGGTCCCGACACCCGAGGAGGCGCCCAAGCTGCCCTTGTCGCCTTACGGAGTGAGCAAGCTGACGGGCGAGTACTATCTCCACTTCTACAAGGTGATCCAGGGGCTGGAATACGCGGCGCTGCGCTATAGCAACGTCTACGGCCCGAGGCAGGATCCCCACGGTGAAGCCGGGGTTGTCGCCATCTTCTCCACCCGACTCCTCAACGGAGAGCCCCTCGCTATCTACGGAGACGGGGAGCAGACACGGGACTACGTGTTCGTCCGCGATGTGGTGTCCGCCAACATGAAGGTCTCGGACCTGAGTCTGCCGGAAGGTGGTGGGCTGGACGGTTGGGCGTTCAATGTCGGCACCGAAGTCGCCACGAGCGTGAATCGGTTGGCGGACGTTCTTGAAAGCGTGGCGGGCGTCCAGGCCGGGCGTGAGTACCGGGACCCCCGGCCGGGTGAGCTTCGCCACAGCACCTTGACGGCGGCCAAGCTCCGGGGCCGGGGATGGGCTCCCGCCTTCGACCTCCGAGAGGGGTTGAAGGAGACGTACGAGTTCATCCGGGACCAAAGGGCATGAACACCTACGGGGTGATGGCTCTGTTGCAGGCCGCGCCACCTCAGAACATGCTCGACATGATCCTCGGGGGGACGTGGCCCACCTGGGTAATTCTCATCGTCCTGGGGCTTTTCTCCATCATCACTCTCTGGGTGATCCTTTCGAAGAGCCGCCACTTCGCCCGGGTGCGGCAACACGGCGACCGGTTTCTGGCACAGATGGAGACCACCACCCGGTTGGAGGACGCATACCGGGCCACGCTTCCGCTTCCGGACTCCCCCTACACCCGGATCTTCAAGGGGGGTGTGAACTTCTTCTCCGAGCTCCGGCCCGGCGCTCTGCGCCAGGAGCCGCAGATGTCCGAGGGGCTGTCCTTGACCCAATTGGAGGCCCTCAGGTTGGTCATGGAGAAGGTGGAGGCGGAAGAGATGGATGAGCTCAGTCACGGCCTCAATTGGCTGGCGGTCGTCGGCTCCGTCTCTCCGTTGTTCGGCCTGATGGGGACGGTCATCGGGATCATGGACACGTTCCTCGGGATCGCCGCCACGGGCTCTACGAATATCGGGGCGGTGGCCCCGGGCGTCGCGGGGGCCTTGATCACCACAGTGGCAGGGCTCGCCGTCGCGATTCCGGCTGTCATGGCCTACAACCACTTCGCCTCCCAGACGAATCTCATCCACGGCGAGCTGGAAGGCTTCGCCAGCGAGTTCATCGGGACCCTGGCGCGCGAAGGAAGAGTATGAGCAGGCGTAGGGGAGCACGTGAGGTGCTCCCGGTGAAGGCGGAGATCAACGTGACCAGCCTGGTCGATGTCGCCTTCACTCTGCTGGTGATCTTCATCATCACGGCGCCGGTACTTCAGGGTGGCGTCGAGGTGAACGTGCCGGAGGGGCGTGTGGGCGCCATTGAAGCATCGGATGACTTGATCATCGTGAGTGTGCAGGCCGACGGGTCCGTGCTCTTTGGTGAGACGCCCGTGCCGAGGGAAAGCCTGGAGACGACCCTGGGTCAGCTGATCCGGGCGGGCGGCACGGACGCCGTCTACGTGAAGGCTGACTCCCTGGCCCAGTACGGTCCGGTCTTTCAGGTCATCTCGACCGTGGCTGCCCAGGAAGGCGTAACCCTGAGCCTGATCGGGCGCGAGCTGCCGAACCGATGACGCTCGCCTTGCTAGGGTAGGCCGATGCGAATCAGGCTTCGCCGCGACGGCACGTTGAACGGCAGGTCGCTGTTCATGTCATGCTCCATTCACATCGTCGCCGCCGTGGGACTCTGGTCGTACCAGGAGCTGCGGCCGGAACCCCACATCTACGAGACGATCCAGGTGCGCGTCGTGTCGGCGCCCCCTGCCCCATCGGAGGTGGAAGAGGAGTCACCCCCGGCGCCGGAAGAAGAACTGGTGGTCGAGACGCCCGACGAGCCCGAACCCGTCCCAGAGGAGGAGGCGCCCGTCGTCCAGGAAGATCCGGAACCGGAGCCCGAGCCGGTAACGCCGACCCCTCCGGTCGAGGAGACACCCACGCCGACGGAGATCCCGCCCGCCCCCGCCCCCGAAGCGGTGGAAGACGGTGAGGAAGGCGGAGAGGACATCGACGTGCGTCTAGAAGGGCTCCGCCGAGATTTCCCCCAGTACTACGGCAACATCATCGTCCAGATGCGCCGCTGCTTCCGCCCCCCCGGCCGCGAGAACCGGGAGGCAACCATTCGTTTCCTGATCCACCGGGACGGCTCCACGTCGGACTACGAGACCGTCCGCTCTTCGGGAAGCTTCACCTTCGATATCGAGGCCCAGGGGGCCGTGGAGTGCGCCGGGCGTCCGGGCCGCATCGGCCCTCTCCCGGAGGACTTCCCATGGGACGTCCTGCCCATCGAGTTTACGTTCAGTCCAAGTGGCGGCAATCCGTGATCCACGCGCATGGAGTTTCCATGAGATCTCCCCGAACCGCATCCTGGCTCCCCTTTCTGGCACTATTGCCCATGGGTCCGGCGACGGGTTCGGCTCAGGAAGCGGAGACCGTGCCTGGGGTGACCCTCGGCCTCGTCTACGAGACCGAATACATCCCGCCCCTGGCCATTCTTCCCCTTGAGGGGACGGGAGTCTCGGCGGTCGTGACCACGGGGATCGAGGCCATCCTGGCCCGTGACCTTCGCTATAGCGACCGCTTCGCCGTCGTCGACTCCCTGCCTGCCGGATTTGGCGGGGCCGGAGTGGACTACGGACTCTGGGACCAGTTCGGAGCGGATTGGGTCCTGAGGGGGACGTTGTCCGCTCAGGGGGAGGGGTACGTCCTCGAGCTGGCGCTCCACGACATCGTCTTCTCCACGGTGAAGGAAGAGGCCCGATTCAGCCTGCCTTCTGATGTCAGCTCCGACTTTCGCATGGCCGTGCACCGGGCCTCCGACCAGGTAGTGGAGTGGGTTTTCGGAGAGCCGGGGATGGCTGCCAGCCGGATTGTCTTCACGATGCGGCCTCCCGGCGAGGAATCGAGCAAAGAGATCTACGCCATCGATTCCGATGGTGAGAATCTCCAGCGGCTCACCTGGGACGCGAATACGGTGGCGTCACCCACCTGGTCACCCGACGGTACTAAGGTTCTTTACTCGTCCTGGAAGTCCGGACGGCCCACCATCTATGAACGGGATCTGGTCACCGACCGGGAACGGACTCTCGAGCCCAATCGGGCGGGGCAGCAGATCACGCCCGCATACCATCCCGACGGGAATCAGATCGCGTTCGCCCTGCTCGGGGGCGGCCGCAGCGGTCTGTTCAGCTTCAACATGGCAGACGGGTGCTGCCTATCGCATCTGAGCGGGGGACGCTACAAGGATCTCCAGCCCACCTTTTCCCCCAACGGTCGGCGTCTCGCGTTCGTCTCCAGCCGCCTCGGAACGGGAACTCCCCAGATCTACGTGATGCCTTCCACGGGCGGGGAGGCGGAACTCCTGTCGCCCTACCGCTTCGGGGAGGGGGGATGGTTCGCCGATCCCGACTGGTCCCCTCGAAGCGACCGGGTCACTTTTTCCGGCCGCATCCAGGGGCGCAGGAGTCCCAGGTACCACATCCTCGTGGCCGACGTGCAATCGGGAGACAGTCGGCTGGTACAGCTTACCCGGGAGGGGAACAACGAGGATCCGAGCTGGGCCCCCGACGGGCGCCACATCGTATTCACGGGTGAGCGGAGCTGGGGCCGCGGGGTGTTCATTGTGGATTCTGCGACGGGAAACCTCCGCACCGTACTCGCGGGGGTTGCCGCCGAAGATACGGACTGGTCCCCACTTCTGGGTCAGGGTGCGGGAGGCCGGGAGGTGCAGGGTCCGGGTGAGGACGGCTCCCGCCGGTAGGGAGGATCAGCATAGCTCTGGCGGGTCTCGTGGGGAGCGCTCCCGCCCCACGAAAGGGAGGGCCGCAAAAGCCCATTTCCTTCTTGATTCCCACAAGCGTTTCGGGTATATACCAACTGTTCAGGAACAACCGTTCAAAAGCCCGTCGGGAGGGGTGCGTTTCGCCGCTCTCTGTCGGGCTCTGGTCTGAGGTAAACAAATGTTTGCGGACCGGTTGCGACTGGTCCGGGGTCGAGTGGGTCATGGTCACCTATCGCAATTGGGAGAAGGAATGTTGAACCCTCGGTCGTTCCTCGTCGCCGTAACGGTCG
>JAHEKK010000162.1 GCA_024638395.1 Gemmatimonadota bacterium
GGTGCGACTCCGGTACGACGCGGGCGGCGGCTATTCGATCCTGCGGCGGGGTTCCTGACCACGTTCCCGGGGTGTTGATCACCCCTGTAGATTGGAGGTCCCCCCGGGCGCGGAAGCGCACTTTGCGTCCGGATAGCATCGAGAGCCGTCCATGATCCAGAGCCGGGCCTGATCGACACGTGTCCTTCGTCCACCTCCACACGCATTCGGAGTACTCGCTCCTCGATGGGGCCAACCGCCTCTCGGACCTGATCCGTAAGGCCAAAGAGTTCGAAATGCCGGCCCTGGCCCTCACGGACCACGGGTGCATGTACGGGGCCTGGAGCTTCCAGAAGCAGGCCAAGCGAGACGGTCTCAAGCCCATCCTCGGCATGGAGGCCTACGTGGCCCCGGGCGACCGCCGGGAACGGACCCGCTCGGGTCAGGGCGGGAAAGCCGCGTATCATCTGGTGCTCCTGGCCCGGGACCGGGTGGGGTACCAGAACCTGGTGAAGCTCACCTCTATCGGGTTCACGGAGGGGTTCTACTACAACCCCCGCCTGGACCGGGAGACGCTGGCTCGGCATTCCGAAGGGCTGATCGTGACCTCCGCTTGTATGGCCGGGGAGGTCGCTCGCCATCTGGTGGCGGGCAACGACGAGCAGGCCCGGGAGGTCGCGTCGTGGTACGCGAATGCGTTCCCGGACCGCTACTACCTCGAGGTCCAGGGCCACAACGCCGAAGGCCAGTCGGACCTGAACGAGAAGGTCTTCGCCCTGGCCGACGATCTGGGCCTGCCGGTAGTCGCGACCAACGACGCCCATTTCCTCCAGCAGGACCACCATCAGGCCCACGACATCCTGGTATGCATCGGGATGGCCAAGAACCGTGACGACGAAAACCGCCTCATCTACGACGAGGGCCTCTACTTCAAGAACGCCGTGGAGATGGCGGAGCGGTTCAAAGACCGGCCCGACGTCATCGAGAACACCCTCAAGATCGCGGATCAGGTAGACCTCACCTTCGACAAGACGTACTACCTGCCCACGTTTCCCCTCCCCGACCGGTTCAAGGACGACAACGACTACCTGGTCCATCTGGCTACGAAGGGCGTGAGGGAACGGTACGACGACCCGCTCACCGATGAGGTGCAGCAACGCCTGGACTACGAGCTCGACGTCATCCTCAAGACGGGATACGCCGGGTACTTCCTCATCACGTGGGACTTCATCCGATGGGCTCGGGAACAGGGCATCCCCGTTGGTCCCGGACGTGGATCCGCCGCGGGCTCCATCGTGTCGTACGGCCTTCGGATCACCAACCTCGATCCCATCGCCCACGGTCTCCTGTTCGAGCGGTTCCTGAATCCCGAGCGTATCTCGATGCCGGACATCGACATCGACTTCTGCTTCGAGCGCCGCGGCGAAGTCATCGAGTACGTTCGGGAGAAGTATGGCCGGGACGCCGTCGGCCAGATCATCACGTTCGGGACGATGAAGAGCCGGGCCGTCATCCGGGACGTGGGCCGGGTTCTCGGATTCGAGCCCGGCGAGACCGACCGTGTGGCCAAGCTGATTCCCAACCAGCCGGGCCAGAGCTACACGGTCGAAGAGGCGGTGGCCCAGATCCAGGACGTGAAGGCGCTGTACAGATCGGAGGACCGGTACAAACAGCTCTTCGACTACTCCATGACGTTGGAGGGGTTGTCCCGCCACGCCTCGGTGCACGCGGCGGGTGTCGTCATCGCCCCGGGTCCCCTCGACGAGTACGTGCCGGTCTGCGTCCAGAACAAGGGGTCCAAGAACGGCTCGGCAAGCCAGAACGGCGGGAACGGAGAGGGAACCGGAACCGGGCCGGATGTCGTCACCCAGTACGACATGAACTGCCTCGAGGACGCCGGGATGCTCAAGATGGATTTCCTGGGCCTCAAAACTCTCACCGTCATCTACGACGCAGTGCAGGCGGTGAAGGCCCGGGTGGGAGAGCTCCGCCATCCCGTGACGGGAGAGGCCTACATCTCCGACACCATGGACGACGTCCCCCTGGACGATCCCGGTGTCTTCAAGATGTTGGCCAAAGGGGGCACGTCCGGAGTCTTCCAGTTCGAGTCCAACCTCGCCTTGGACAAGCTGCGAGCCATGCGGTGCGACCGCTTCAACGACATGGTCGCGACCAACGCGCTGATCAGGCCCGGTCCCCTGGATTCAGGGATGACCGACGCCTACATCCGACGGAAGCTGGGCCGGGAAGAGATCGCGTATCCGGCGCCCGGCCTCGAGGAGGTGCTCGAACCCACCTACGGGATCATCGTCTACCAGGAACAGGTGATGCGCATCGCCAGCGAGCTGGCGGGCTACTCACTGGGTGAAGCCGATGTCCTCCGGAAGGCGATGGGCAAAAAGGACGCGAAGCTGATCCGGAAGGAATTGGAGCAGTTCAAGGAACGCTGCGTGGAACGGGGGCTGGAATCGGCCACCGCCGCAACCCTGGCGAATCAGATCGAGACCTTCGGGAGGTACGGTTTCAACCTCAGCCATTCCGCTGCCTATTCCCTGCTGTCCTACCAGACCGCCTGGCTGAAACGGTACTACCCGGCCGAGTTCATGGCCGCGCTGTTGTCCTCGGTCCTCGACAAGACCGACGATGTGGTGAAGTACATTGCCGAATGCCGGGAGATGGGCCGCTACGTGCCGGATCTGGCCGACGGCGTCACCGTGCTGCCGCCCGATGTCAACGAGAGCGGCTGGAAGTTCACCGCCGTGGGCGACCGGTCGGTTCGGTTCGGGCTGGGGGCCGTGCGAGGCGTCGGGTCGTCAGCCGTGCAGTCCGTCCTCTCCGCACGTGACAAGGCCGGTCCCTTCAAGAGTCTCTTCGACTTCCTCGAGCGCATCGACATCCGGGCTCTCAACAAGCGGGCCTGCGAGGCCCTCATCGCATCGGGAGCCCTGGATTCCTGCGGCCACCGCGCTCAACTGCTCGCGGGACTCGACGTGGCCTATGGCGAGGTCCAGGCCAGAGCACAGGAGGCGGAGCTGGGACAGGCCTCCCTCTTCGGAGGCGGCGGGGACGGCCTGGAACGTCCGACCCCCAAGCTGCCCACCATCCCCGAGTGGTCCGAACAGGACCGCCTTGCTCGGGAGAAGGAGGCCCTCGGCTTCTTCATCTCCGGCCACCCCCTCGACCGGTACCGCGAGGTGGTTCGTGCCTTCGACGGGTGCAACACCAGCACGCTGAAGGACACCATGGGTGAGCCCGTCGAGCTCGCCTGCGTGGTTACGGCGGTGTCTCGTCAGGTGTCCCGGCGGGACGGGTCGGAATGGGGGAAGATCACCATCGAGGACTTCCAGGGGACGGCCCAGGTCCTGGCGTTCAAGGACGCATGGCAGTCCTACAAGGAGACCCTTCGGCAGGACGCAGTGGTGCTCCTGAAGGGCAAGGTCAGCGGCCGGGAGCGGGACGAGGACGACCCGCCCATCTTCCTCGACTCGGCGGAGCCGCTGGACGCGGTGCCGAACAGCGGACGGTTGGCCGTGGAAATCGAACTGGACGCCGAGAGTGATCTCACAGGGGATGTCTTCGCCCGGGCGAAATCGGTCATGAGCGACCATCAGGGCGGGGCTCCACTGGAGTTCGTGGTAGGGGAGTCGAACGGGGTTCCGGCCCCGCGGCTTCGGGCCCGTTCGATGAAGCTCGCCGCCGACCGGGAGACCATTCAGGCCCTCGAAGCCGTGTTCGGCAAGGGTCGAGTGGGCCTCAGACGCCTGTAGGGAAGGCCGGCAAGTTCGCCCTTGGCTGAGTGGCGCGCTCCGGGTGGCGTGAATCGCCGGGGCCCTCCGAGTTCCCACCCTAAGGGATGCAGGTTCCCCCACACCGGGAACGATGCTTACCCGATGCCCTGCCGGGCCAGGGGCGACGATCGTCTTCCTACGCATCCCAGCGGCCGGGCGCCGCTGGATGACCCGCCAGGGGAGGATAGGGAGATGAAAACGGGCGTCTGGAGCAAAGGCTGGTTGATGGTGGTCGCCTTGGCCGCCGCTTCGGTGCCGGCCTGCCAGTCGACCGGTCATCTCGCCGAGTACGACTTCGCCGGCGGGACCCTCTTCGTGGTCTACGACTTCCCACCCCGGCCGGAGATCCTGACGGGCCCCTACTTTCCGGGGCACCCCAGGGATCCGGTGCACGCCGTCATCAGTATCGGCGGGAAGATCGCCCGCGAGCTCGCGGCGGCGGGCGCCCGTGAACGTCTTGACGCCGCCTGTTCGAACGTGGACATCTCCGGACGGCTGGCAGAGCGGGCCAGCGCACGGGCAGCGCGGTTCCTTCGCGTCGAGTTGACCGAGAACGAGTCCGACGCGGACTTCGGTTTGGAGGTCCGGATCCGTGACTACGGAATCGACGCGGAGGAGTGGGAATCCGCCGCCCACTTCTTCGTAGACGCCGAGGTCATACTCTTCGACGCGTTGGACGGCCGGGAGATCTGGTCGTCCCACGTCAGGGAGCGGGACGCCATCGCGCCTCACGTCTTCGGAGGAGCCGGGGCGGTCAGGAACATCGTGACCGCAGCCGCGTTGAGTGGCCTGTCCGAGGAAGACATGGCTCTTGCTCTGGAGGGCCTCGCCGACTTCGCGGGGGACCGCATCAGCGAGCGACTGCGGGAATCCCTGGAGAAGACACGTCGGAACTGATCCGTCAGGGATTCGCCCGGAGGCACCCCCGGTAACGTGCCCAACTTCCGTTTCCCCGTCGATCCCAGGGCCATACGTTCCATGTGCAGGGGCTGCGCGGCAGGCCGGGGACTCCGGTCCCGCGGCACGGTCGCCCGCCTGCGGGGACCTCGATGCCTGAAGGGGCACGCCGATGCCGGCATCCCCGCGGGGATCGGGCTCTCCACGATGGCCCCGGGACCCTAGGTAAGGAATCGACCATGTCTCTGCCCAGACGCCAGTTCTTGAAGGGCACGGCCGCGGCTTCCGCCGGGGCCCTGGTGGCCGGCGGGCTGACCCCGAGCCGCGCGTCGGGGGAGCCGCCGGCCCGACGGGCCGCTTCGGCCACCACCCCCATCATCATCACCAGCCACGAGAATCAAACCGGACAAAACGCGGTCGAGGAGGCATGGTCCATCCTCGCGGACGGCGGCATGGCCCTGGACGCCGTCGAACGCGGGGCCAACATCATCGAGCTCGATCCGGAAGACATGAGCGTGGGCATGGGAGGGCTGCCCAACGATCAGGGTGTCATCCAACTCGACGCTTCCATCATGGACGGCCGAACCTACAACGCCGGTTCCGTGGCAGCCCTGGAGAACACCGTGCATGCGTCCTCCGTGGCCCGGCTGGTCATGGAACGAACGGACCACGTGATGATCGTCGGTCCGGCAGCCCGGGAGTTCGCGGATTCCTTCGGCATCCCGGAACAGGATCTCATGACCGACCGGACCCGCCAGGCCTTCCTGCGCTGGCGCGAGGCCCACTCCGAGAACGACGACTGGGGCCCGCCGGATCATCTGATCACGCAGGGAGGCGAGCAAGGTGGTCCGGGATCCGGTGCAGGCGCCCCCTCCAGCCCGGAGGGAGGAGCGGACTTCACCTACGGAACGACCAACGTCCTTGCCGTCGACGCCAACGGAGACGTGGCGGGAATCACGACGACCAGCGGGCTCTCGTGGAAGATCAACGGCCGCATCGGAGACTCCCCGATCATCGGGGCCGGCCTGTACGTCGACAACGATGTGGGCGCTGCCGGTGCTACGGGGCGCGGGGAGGACGTCATCAAGTCCTGCGCGTCTTTCTACATCGTCATGCGCATGCGAGAGGGGCGGTCTCCTCAGGAGGCCTGCGAGGACGCCATCCAGCTCATCGTCGAAAAGTACCGGAATGTGAACCCGGATTTCGTCCCGCCCGAGAAATTCGTGGCTATCAACAAGGCCGGTGAATTCGGCTGCGCCTGGATGGGAATCTCCGGCACACCCCACATGTCGGTCCGCAACGGGGACGGGCTGCTGGTCTACGAAGGGACGGCCAGCTTGCAGCCCCAGGGCTGAGGGTGTCCAGGGGGGTTGAGCGCATTGCGTGGTCCCTCGTCCTCGCCTGGGTAGCGGCGGGTCCGGCAGATCTCGACGGGCAGGCCGCGTATACGCCCGAAATCGCCCGCAGTCAGCTCGAGTCCCTTCTGGAGGACCTGGGGATCTGGTACGGGCTTGCCACCTCCCGCTATGGACAATCGGCATGGTCCCTGGGGCGGGACGGGGGCGAGGACCTGACGCTTCTGGCCCAAACCGAGGCCGTGGCGGGCCACGACGTGCGTCTGGCATTCCTCCCGACCCCCGCGACCGACGAGGAGGAATCCGGGTACCGGGTCCGACTCACCGACCCCCAGGGCTCGGCCCAGCTCGACCTCCATCTCCATGCCGGCGACGCGGGCCAGGGCCACCTGCCGGTCCTCTGTCCTCAGGCCGTCGAGGGCGGGCAGCCCATGGGGTGCTTGGATATCCACGGATCCGGCGAGGGTAGATCGTTCGAGGCCGCCTGGAGCTCGAATGGTGAACTCCGATGGTTGGTGGCCTACCGAAACGGAGCCAACCAGGTGGATTCGGTCCTGGCCGTGGGCAGGGCGCGCATCGACCGGACCTTCCAGCGTGTGGTGCTTTCTCTCAGCGGCGGCATCTCGTACGGGTCGTACCAGGCCGGCGTCAATTGGGCCATGGTCGACATGCTCAAGCGGCTCAAGTACGGAGACCTGTCAGCCCGACCGGACCATCACGACTTCCAGAACCTGACTCTGGCCGCCGCAACGGGCGCCTCCGCCGGCAACATCAACGCGCTCTTCTCCGCCCTGGAATGGTGCGACCGGACGTCCATTCCACCCGAGCGGAGTCTGTTCTTCCGGACCTGGGCGAACATCGGTTTCACCCAACTCCTGCCTCAGGCGTTGTATCGCGAGCACGCGTCGGTTCGTGACAGTGCCGGGGCGCCCGTTCCGGACTCGGCGCTCTTCTCCCGTCGCTTCTTCAAGGCCGTCCCGTTTGCCGAAATCGAGCAGAAGCTCACCGAGCTCTCCGGCGGGGCCGCCAGGAACCCTGGGAGCTGTACGACTCCCGTGTGATCACCA